>JBEKWK010000059.1:0-11216 GCA_049513175.1 FCB group bacterium | reverse complement strand
AGAATAGAAGCCCTCGTTCACTATGAAAAACTACTTCTCGATGAAAGTTATTTGGATAAAAAAGAAGGAAATCCCATTTTTCTTGCTTTACATCAATCAATGAAAGAAAAGAATTTGCCAGCATTGCCTTTTCAAAAATTATTAATTGCATTTAAGAGAGATATTGTTTTCAAGCAGGCAAATAATTTTGAAGACCTTGAGGATTACTGCTCCTACTCTGCGAATCCGGTGGGTGAAGTTGTCCTTAGAATTTTCGATTTATATAATGAAGCTACTGCAAAATTATCCGATAATGTTTGTACAGGTTTGCAGTTGGTAAATTTTTGGCAGGATTTATCGCGGGATATTAAAATTAATAGGTATTACATACCCTCTGAAATACTTGCCCGGTACGGGCTTGAGAAAGATAATTTGCAAGATGAGAAAAAATCTGCTATATTTATGGAATGCTTAAAAGATATTTATGATTACACTGAAAAATATTTTGTATCAGGTAAAAGCCTTATTAAATATTTGGATAATTTTCGTTTCCGAATGGAAATGAAAGCTACGATTAATGGCGGGTTGTTCATTCAAAGCAGGTTGAGAAAATTAGGAACGGATATAATTAATATAAGACCAAAATTAACAACCGGAGATTTAATAAAAATTTTTTTTAAAACACTAATTGACAAATAGCATGATTCGATGAATACCATTACTTATCTTGAATTAGCGGATTTTGAACAAGTAGTCCCTCCACCTTATGAGAGGTCGAGTTTCTATTATTCTTTTTCGTTTTTGCCGAAAGATGAGAGAAATGCTATATCATCGGTTTATGCTTTTTGCAGTTATATAGACGATATTGTTGACAGTACTCCCTCATATTCTCATAATTCAATTCAACGGAAGAAGGAACGTCTGAATTGGTGGGAAAGCCAAATTGAAGAAATCTATTCCGGTAAAAATATGAATCCTCTGATTGCACCCTTAGTTATTGTGATTCACCGTTTCGGAATTCCAAAGCAATATTTTCTCACATTGATTGACAGTTGTCGTAGAGATTTAACCCAGCTTCGTTACCAGACTTTCGAGGATTTGAAAAAATACTGTTATGGAGTTGCAAGTACTGTTGGTCTAATCAGTATTGAGATTTTCGGTTATAAATACGAGGAGACTAAAAATTACGCCATTAATCTCGGTTATGCTCTTCAGCTTACAAATATTCTTCGTGATATTAAAGTTGATAAGGATAGGGGCTATATTTATCTGCCCCAGGAAGATTTGAAGAGGTTTGACTATTCAGAACAAGACCTGAAAAATGAAATTTATAATGATAAATTTATCGAACTGATGCGGTTCGAAACCCAGAGAGCAAGAGAGTATTTTCATAAGGCAAGAACTTTTCTCCGCCCTGATGAAAGAATTACAATAACATCAGCCGAAATCATGGATGCAATTTATTACCGTCTGCTCGATAAGATAGAATTAAATGAATTTAATGTTTATAAAAATAAAATCCACGTTGCTAATATACACAAACTTATGATTGCAATGAAGCACTGGCTCTCCATAAAGATGTTTGTCAAGAGATTGAAGAAGCAACCGTAAAAACAGTTAGCAGTTAGCAGTTAGTAGTTGTTAGATAATAGGGAAATAGATTATGGATTTTATATTAGATAATATAAATTTTTGAAATTATTAATTCATGTCGAGAATGCCGTTTGTAACCTGGATATGTGCGGTGTCGCCGATTTCAGAGGCAAAAAATGAAAACGTACCTTTAATAATGTGACCATTTATCACAGAGATTATAACAGTACCGGAATCGGAAATAAATCCTCTTTGCTTACCATCATGATAAAAGGTGCAGGCTCCTTCAGCGTAATCAGTAAGAATAGAGTTATTATTGTTAGTAAAATGAAAAGTGCCTGTTTTTTCTATTTTATCACGATAGAATATTGAAACATTAAATCCATATTGAAAACCACTTGAATCAATCACCCCTGCCATTTGTAACTGTAATACGGTCGAATCCTGATTACTAAGAGTGACCCCACCCGGTGAATGATAAAATAAATTATAGGCACCTGCAATATTGGCAGAAATATTAGTAGGTTTTTGAATAGGATTAAGTGGGTTGCTATTGCAACTAAATAACAGAATAAAACTGAGGACGGAAATCACCAGAAAATAAAAATATTTATATTTATTTTTATTATATATCATTTTAATTTGCCAGCAAAAATTATTGACTATATTAAATCAAACAAGGGGCTTTGTAGCCCCAAGTCTGAATAATATACTATTTATTTGCCAACCTTCATTTCATGTACTGCAGGTGCATCCGGCGGATTATCATTAACCTTGATAAGTTCAACTTCAAAAGTTAAAACCGCATTTGGTCCGATTTCCGGGGGAGCCTGTTCGCCGTAAGCAAGTTCGGCAGGCACATAGAATTTGTATTTTGCGCCCTCTTTCATAAGCTGTAAGCCTTCAGTCCACCCTTTGATGACCTGCGTCAATTTAAAGGTAGCAGGCTCTTTTCTATCAACAGAGCTGTCAAATACTTTTCCGCTTAGTAAAGTACCATGGTAATTAACTGTAACCTCATCTTCCGGTTTAGGTTTTTTACCGGTACCTTCTTTAATAACTTCGTATTGCAAGCCGCTTGCAGTAACTTTTACACCGGGTTTGGTTTTATTTTTTTCGAGGACTGCATCACCCTCTTTTTTATTTTTTTCACCGGAGGCTTTTGTTTTTGCCTGCTGTTTAGCCATCATTTCCTGTTGAAAAGCCATCATAGCTCTCTTAGCCAATTCATCGCTAATCATGGAAGTATCTTTTTCAAATCCTTCTTTAAAACCAGCAATCATAAGTTCCAGACTCAAATTTATTGAATCTTTGGATGCATTGGTCTTTAAATTCTTGCCAAAATTTGCTCCTATGATGTAAGAAATAGAATCTAATCTGGATTTAAATTCAGGTTTCTTTGAATCTGTAGAACAAGCTTCAAAGCTACAAACAAATACACATAAGATTATTGATAATACAATTCGATTAAACATTTCAAATAACTCCTTAAATAATTAAACTAATAAAGTTAAGCAAATTAACTAAATTTTCTTCAATATTTTAATTATTTTTTTAGATTTTTTAAAACATTTATTAATTAAAGTAGAATCAGGCTTTTTGTATTCGCAATTTTGTATATTTGTTTTTTTATTAATTTTTATATGATAATTTTGAAAAAATCTATATATTATTCATTAGTTTATTGAAGAGAATCTATGAAAAAAATATTGTTGATATTATTAATTGCATTATTGTTTGCATCGCAACACTCATTTTCACAGAAGGATAATGCCGCAATTACATCTGAATTAAAACCGTACGTTATTAAATTTTTCGATTATTTTAAAAAAGGAGAAGTCGAAAAATTATATGACATGTTTGATTCTACAACAAAGAAGCAGTTACCTTTGAGTCAGTTGAAAATGATTGCTAAAACAATTACTTTTCAATTTGGGAAATTTAATGATATAATTGATTATAACTATAAAACGGTAATGAATTATGATGCACTCGACGTAAAATATGATTTTGAGCGTGCAGTTGCCAGTTTCAGATTTACTTTTACGGAGTCCAGGAAAATAATAGGTTTTATTATTATTTCAAAAGAAGATAAAAGCAATATGTTTAAAGTACCTGTTTATGCAGATACAAACTCTTTTACGGAGCATGAATTCAAATTCGGTATTGAAGGATGGAAGCTGCCGGGAACATTAAGCATACCAAAAGGTAAAGGTCCATTCCCTGTTCTTATTCTTGTTCATGGCTCAGGACCTAATGATAAAGATGAAACGATAGGACCTAATAAACCGTTTCGTGACCTGGCATGGGGTTTGGCTTCCAAAGGTATTGCAGTTTTCCGCTATGACAAACGTACAAAAGTGCATGGTGCTGATTTTATGAACAAAATAAAAAATTACACTATGAAAGATGAAGTTATCGAGGATGCACTAAAAGCTGTTGATACCTTGAAAACTATTGAAAACATTAATTCTGAATCAATTTTTATTTTAGGTCATAGCCTGGGTGGGTTTGCCCTGCCGAGGATTGCTTTGGGTAGAAGTGATGTAAAAGGTTTAATCATAATGGCAGGGACAACACGCAATTTCGAAGATGTAATTCTCGAACAAACACTATATTTATCAAGTTTAGATACCAATAATTCCGAAGAGAAGAAGGTAGCGATAGATACTTTAAGAGCACAGCTTAAAAGAGTAAAGGATGCTTCCTTATCCATGGACACACCCACTTCAAGTCTTCCATTAAATGTTGGGGCATCGTATTGGCTTGATATAAGGGGCTACGTTCCTGCGAAACTTGCTAAGACTTTGAAACAGCCTATTCTGGTTATTCAAGGTGAGAGAGATTACCAGGTAACAATGGATGATTACAATATCTGGAAAAACGAATTGTCCCCAAATAAGCATGTTTCATTTAAACTGTACCCTAAACTTAATCATTTGTTTATGGAGGGTATAGGTAAATCTAAACCTGCAGAATATGAAACACCAAGAAATATCCCGGAATATGTTATAATAGATATTGCAGATTGGATTAAGAAAGAAATTAGAAGTTGGATTAAGAAAGTAAAATGATGATTTGTTAAAGGATTTTAGGTTAATTTTATGATAAAATATTTCTATTTTGTTTTTTTCGTTCTGGATATAATTTGTTTGAGTCAATCTTCAGGCATTTCCGGAGATGTTCCGGGTCACTCTAAGTACTGTTATATCCGTGCATATTTTGATGAGAATTTCACTGCAAAAGATATTTATAAATATGATTTCGATTATGAGAATTCTATTGTAAAAGAAGGTTTATTCATAGAATCAACAATAAGAGTAGATGAATTAAAAATACTTCAATCAAAGAAAATCAAAACAGAAATCATTATACCTGATTTGGAAGAATACTATCAATCGAGATTTACCGATATAAAAGAAATAAATGATAAAACTCTGGCATTGAGTAACTTTAAACTTGGCTCTATGGGCGGCTTTTTAACTTTATCACAAGTTGATGCCGCTTTTGCCTCAATGAAGCAAATTTTCCCGAATTTTATAAGTAATCCTATAACTATAGGATATTCCTATGAAAATAGACCAATAAAAGCATACTTAATTGGTAACAGTATTGCCAATGGAAAACAAGCATTACTAACCGGAATTCATCATGCACGTGAGCCCGGTGGGATGATGACTTTAGTATATTTCGCATGGGATTATCTCCAAAAAATTGGGTCCAAAGACCCTGAAGCACTTTATCTTTTATCCAATCGTGCCACATATATTATACCTGTAGTAAATCCCGACGGCTATTATTACAATGAACTGACCGACCCAATGGGCGGGGGCGTTTGGAGAAAAAACCGCAGAAAATTTAACGATACTACTTTCGGAGTTGACCTGAACAGGAATTACGGACCTGTTAACTTTTGGAACGCAACAAATGACGGAAGTTCAATGGACTCCTCAACTGATGTATTTAGGGGTGATTCTGCTTTTTCAGAACCGGAAACCCGTGCAATCAGGGATTTTTGCCAGTTGCATAATTTTAAAACAGCACTGAATTATCATACATTCAGTAATGATTTAATTTACCCGTGGTCTGCTTTGGATTCGGAAACTCCTGACTCAAATTTGTATAGAGCTATGGCTCAGGAATTTACAACAGTAAGTAAACTTGCTTTCGGTAGGGATAATGTAACTGTCGGCTATCCCGTCTGTGGTGATTCGGATGACTGGATGTATCTGGATGATAATAAAAAGGCAAAAATTATTGCAATGACACCAGAATTAGGAAATAATTTAGACGGCTTTTGGCCCCCTACTACAAGGATTTTACCTATAGCCCAGGAAAATTTGAAGATGAATTATCAATTGGTCTGGAGTGCAGGTGTAAATCTAAGACCTGTTACTGTGAATTATGATTATATCAATAGCACAGGGGAATTATCAGTAACAATACAAAACATTGGTGTATTAAGTGCTTCTTCATCTTCTACTCTGACGCTGACCTCTTTATCGAATAAGATTGATATTTTTTCAAATAATAGAACCATAGCACATTTGAATTCTGACAGCTCTCAAAAGGAAATATTTGATATTAATTTTCAGCAAGGCTTTATTGATGGAATGAAAATTCCTATTCTGGTTCAGGTATTGCAGGAAGGCGTCGCAAGAATTGATACATTTAATATCAGCTTTTTTAACTCATATCCCAAGTTGTTATTTCAAAATGGAGTTCTAGCAAATAATTGGACAATGGGTCAATGGGGCTTGGAGAATGATTTCATACTCAAACGTGAAGTTTTAAGCGACAGTCCCGGTAAAGATTATGACGATAAAACTGAAAATTATCTCCAATACAACAATCCGTTTTTTATAAATGATTCTAATGCTATTTTGGAGTTCAATGCCCGATGGACTATAGAGCCGGGATATGATTATTTTGTTGTCCAGGTCTCCCCTGACAGCGGCACTACATGGCATTATCTGAAAAGCCCGAGAATGAGGGATGGTATCGGTGCTCAGGGCAATCTTCAAAAGAAAGGGATGACCGGTTTGGATGGTAATTTCCCATTCTGGATTAAACAAATATGTTCATTGGATTCTTTTGCAGGGAAGCAGGTATTTCTTCGTTTCGGTATACTAAGCGACGCGGCTACTCACTATGACGGGATTTATCTCGATGACATTAAAATAAGACTTGCCGATGAAGTTGTTCCGAAAGGGGTAAATGATAAATTTTCTGATAATAGCAATATATTATGCTATCCGAATCCCGTAAAAGCAGGTACTGCACTTAATTTGCAAATTAGTAATAATTTGATAAGCAGGAATTGCATTATAAGAATATCTAATATATTAGGTCAGTCCATATTTGAAAATGAATATGATAATGTTTATTCAATCCCAAATATATCTGTTCCGACTAATAATTTTACTCTAGGATTTTATTTCGGTGAAATTATTATAGGGGAAAATATTCAAAGATTCAAATTTGAGGTTGTGCCGTAAAATGGGAAAATGTACTTTATGAAATACATTATTTTTATAAATTTATTGGGATGCAATTTTCAAATTTTTTAATTTATAAGCTTTAATAATTTTTCTCGCATTCTCATTGATTTCATCCGGGTCAATTTTTTCTTGTGCCATTTTATTTCTAATTTCATGCAATTCCCAAAGGGCATAGTCCTCTTTTTTTGTATAATCGTTTTTATAAATTCGCATATTTATATATTCCTAAAAATTAAATGATTTTTCTATTTATTCAAAAATAATTTTTTACTCCCCTTCGAGCAAATCAGGTCTTCGTTCCAGTGTTTTTTCCAATGCTTGTTCATCACGCCATTCCTGGATTTCTTTATGATTGCCGCCTAATAAGACTTCGGGAACTTTATAGCCTTTGAAGTCGGCGGGTTTTGTGTAATATGGTGCTTCAAGCAATCCGTTCTGGAATGAGTCTTCGAGTGCGGATTCTGCATCGCCAAGTACTCCGGGTAATAGACGCACAATCGAATCAACTAATACCATTGCTGGCAGTTCGCCACCACTTAATACATAATCGCCTATTGATATTTCTTTCGTAATTAGAACATCACGTATTCTCTGGTCAATCCCCTTATAATGTCCTGCTAAGATGATTAGGTTTTTTTTAAGGGATAGCTCGTTTGACATAGATTGAGTCAGTCTTTCACCATCTGCACAAGTATAGATTATATCGTCGTAATCTCTTTCGGATTTCAGCTTTTCAATACAAGCAAAAACAGGCTGGCATTTAATTAACATTCCTGCTCCTCCGCCGAATGGGGCATCGTCAATATGCCTGAATTTATTATCTGCATACTCGTGAAGATTATGGATATATATTTTTACTATTCCCTTTTCTAAAGCAATTTTAATCATGCTTGCATCGAATACCGAGTTGAACATATCGGGGAAAGCGGTGATTATATCTATTCTTAAAAGTTCTTCCTGCATTTTATTTTTCTATATTATTTTGATTCAGTTTTGGTTTTATTTAATTCCAATAATCCGGGAATAAGTACAATATCAATCCTTTTTTTCTTTAAATCTACTTTTTTTATTACATCATCAATGTATGGCAACAGAATCTCACCTCCAGGCGAATCCACAACCCATATATCATTAGCTTTCATGAGCAATACATCTTTTATAATTCCTATTTCTTTTTTTTCTACAGTATCATAAACACTGCATCCGATTATATCATTTACAAAATAATCTTCATTTTTTGCATAATTAATATTGCTTGATTCTGCAAAAACGCCCTGTTCTTTTAATTTGTGAGCATCTTCTTTTGAGGTAATTTCCTTTAGTGATATAATTACATTTTTTCCTTCTGATTCCCATTTGATTAAAATAAATTCTCTTGCAAAAGCGGCAGAGAAACCTACAAGCACAGTCATACCTTTCGGGATTTTATTCAAACCCGACGGAACATCTTTGAGCAATAATTCGCCCTTGTAGCCTCTCGTTCCGGTTATTATACCGATTTGTTCATATTCCATAAAAATAGATTTCCATTTAAGAAAAAAAATATTTCGTAATTTAAGAAAACTAATTAATAAAGTACAATCATTTTGGGAAATGATATGTCAATGAGTAAAGAATTTATTAAGTATGATTATCACAAAAGAAGTTTAAAAGAAATCAGAGATGCATCTGAAGCATATTATAAATTAATGTTGAAACGCCGCTCTGTTAGGGAGTTCTCTACGGAAAACGTTCCTGACGAAATTATAGAAAATATCATCAAAACCGCAGGAACTGCTCCATCCGGAGCAAACAAACAGCCATGGTTCTTTTGCCTCGTCCGTAATCCTGAAATAAAACATCAAATAAGGATGGGAGCAGAGAAAATCGAACTTGAGAATTACACACAAAAATTCACTGAAGATTTTCTTAAAGATGTAAAAGCTTTCGGAACAAATTTTCAAAAAGAATTTTTAGATGTAGCTCCCGCACTTATTGTAATTTTCAAAGAAAAATATAAAATTGTTAACGAAAAAATAGAGAAAAATTATTTTGTAACTGAATCTACCGGGATTGCTGTAGGATTGCTTATTGCAGCTATACATAATGCCGGTCTTGTAACGCTTCCTTACTCACCAAGTCCCAATAAATTTTTGAATGAAATCCTCGACCGTCCGGAGAACGAATCTCCTTTTATAATTCTGCCAATAGGCTTTCCAAAAGAAGGCGTTGGTGTACCAAATAATAGGAGAAAAGAATTAAATGAGATTATGAAGGTATATTGATTTTCTCAAATATATTATATAAATTTGTTTTGGAATATAAACTATTATATTGTATTCAAAATTGAATTCCTAATTGAAAGATAAGAAAAATAAATTATTGGAACGGATATGAACTCAGAGCTTAAAAATATTATTGAAAGAATTGACCAACTTAAAGCCGAGGTGGATGCTCTTAGACCGATGAAGCCCGAACAGGAACAAAGGCTACTCCAAAAAGTTCGTCTCGATTGGAATTACCATTCAAGTAAAATAGAAGGTAATACACTTTCTTATGGTGAAACAAAGGCTCTGCTTTTATGGGGAATAACTGCACAGGGCAAGCCGCTCCGTGACCACCTCGAGATGAAAGGTCATAACGAAGCGGTAGAATATATAATGGACATTTTGAAAGGAAAAGAAATTCCTATAACCGAGCATTTTATCCGTGAATTTCATAAAATAATCATTCCGGAAGAATATTTTCTCGATGCCAAAACGCCTGATGGTTTGCCAGCAAAAAGGAAAATTACACCCGGACAATACAAAACAATGCCAAATCATGTAGAAACTCCGACGGGAGAAATATTTTATTTCGCTTCTCCTGAAGAAACACCTGCAAAAATGATGGACTTGATGAATTGGTACAAGAAAGAATGTGAAGAAAAGAAAGACCATCCTTTGATAATTGCTTCTATGTTTCATTATCAATTTTTAAGGATTCATCCGTTTGATGACGGGAATGGGAGAATGTCAAGACTGTTGATGAATCTTATATTAATGCAATTCGGATATCCTCCAGCTATTGTTCAAACGGAAAGAAGAGAGGATTACATAAATTCTTTACAATATGCCGATGCAGACGACTTCGATAAATTTATTATATTTATTGGCGAAAGATTAATTGAATCGCTTGAGCTATGGCTCAAAGCGGCAAAGGGGGAAGCGATTGACGAAGTGGTTGATATGGAAAAAGTGATAAAAAATCTAAATGATAAAATTGATGGCAAGAAATAAAATAATATGTAGTTAGTAATTAAAACTATAGAGGAGTTATTATTATGCGAAATTATAATTTGCCGAGGTAGTTAAATGGAAAAAATTGAATTAGCTCGTGATAATAAAATTTTGGTATATAAAAAAGGATATACGCCTCGATTTATACAGAAAATTATAACTAAGAAAAAGTTAGATGGTCTATTTATATTTGACCATGCCTACCCAATTTTAGAACGAATTACTGATTTTGATTTTTTAAGAGAATTTTCTTTTTTAGAAGGATTGGCTATTGCTACAATGCATGACGCCAATTATAAATTTTTAAAGTATCTTCCTTTATTGAAATATTTAGCACTTAATAATCAAGGAGGGACTGAATCAATAGATCTTAGTTATCAAAATAATCTTGAAGAACTGGCAATAGATTGGAGGAAGAATATTATAGGTATTGAAAATTGCAAAAAAATAAAAAAACTTTGTTTAATACAGTGGAAGGAAAAAGACTTATCTTTTGTGGGAAATTTAGATAATTTAATTGAATTGAAAGTTAAAACAGCATCAATCAAAAATCTTCATGGTTTAGAAAATTTAAAACTTTTAGAAAATTTAATGTTCGGAAATTGTAGATATTTAACTGAAATCAAAGCTTTAAATGGTAATACATCTTTAAAATCTTTAGAATTTTGGTCTTGTTCTAAGATAGAAGATTTAGGAAGTTTAGATAATTTGCCTAATCTAGAAAGATTGGAATTTATTGATTGTAAAGATATTAAATCCATAAAATTTATCAAATCATTTCCTAGGTTAAATAAATTGTGTTTAAATGGAAATACATCTGTGTTAGACGGAGATTTAAAACCGGCATTGGGTATCAAAGATGTTTGGTATGCACCCAAAAAACATT
>JBEKWK010000058.1:0-11290 GCA_049513175.1 FCB group bacterium | reverse complement strand
AGCTCTTAAATGTCTTGGATTATTAAAATCAATAACAGGTAATTTTTTGACGTCATATTTTCCGGATTTTATCTTTTTATACCTTCTTCTGATACCGAACAGAATCATTAAAACTCCGAAAACCATTATCCCCGGTGATAGTAAATAGGTTATTAATCCTAAATATGGGTTCGGATTTACTGCGAACATATCCATGATGAACATGAATACAATTGAGAAGAAGGCAATGACAGTAATGTAAAAACCTGCTAATGTCATCGGATTATAAAAAGCATCGGGTAGTTTTTTCCTTGCCATTAAGAAACCTTATATATTTTAATAAAAAGGTTGTTTAAAAAAATTAACTCAGCACTATATATTCTCATAATTTAATTATTATAATATATTTAATTTATCTGTAATATTTATTCATTTTTTGGTGGAGTTTTGAGATTAGCCAGCCAATTCGCTAAAGTATCCAATTCGGCAGATTCACCCTTGAATGCAATAAGATGCTTTTTATCATTTATTTTTTCTTCTTTTAATAAATATTTTTTTATGAAATCTGCTTTAAGTTTTATTCCGATATCAGAAAGGTCAGGTGCGTTTCCCTTTTTCTTTGTGATTATATTTTCATTAACGATAGAATGGCAGCTTGAACATTTTGCATCTGTAAAAATTGTTTTGCCGTCTTTTGAGGTGGAGATATTATTATCCTGTGCAGTTGAGACATTTATCATACCATTGATGATAAATGCTGCAAAAAATACTATAAACACATTTTTAATTCTCATACCACAAGCTCCTATTAAATAATTAATTCAAAAATATTTATATTGAACATTATTATCTAAAATAAGAGAAAGATAAAATAATCATTTAATTATTTACCTTGCAAATAATTAACTAATGCACAAAGACATAATTTTAATAATTTCCCAAATCGCCACAACCATTCAGAACGTTAATTATTGAGTGCACCTTTGTTAACCCACGCCTGAAATTTTAATATATCGCACCCTAAATCACTTTGGGGAATAATATATGCTCCCATTGTACCCTTAATACCTTTTAGCAGATTTCCGCTTAAACCAGCAGATTTGATATTATCATATGTAATTAGTAAAACTGTACCACCTAAACCTGAGGCAGTGCTATGACATCCACTACTGGTACAGTTCTTCACTAAAGTAGTTTTAATAAAAGCAGAATAACTAACGTTTGTTGTATCACAGCCACCTATAACAGGCGGTGGCGGTGTTGGTTCATCCATGTCTAACTTATTACATGAATAAATACTTAATGCTGATAATATAAAGAGCAATATTAATATAATATGTAATATTGACGATATTTTTCGAAATTGGTTTTCCATGTTTATTCCCTTATATATATTTTTTTTAATAAAATAAATGAAGCTGAAAAGCCCACTGAGTCGCATATCCGGGTATAAACTCCCTGTTGTATATTCTATATTCAGGAAGCAAATCAATAAACGGTAATAAATAAATATGAACTCCCAATACATATTGGTCAGTGTTATACTTACTATTTTGAAATACTTCTTTTGTCATAGCCCTTTCAATTCTAAAGTAAGGTAATACGGATTCTTTAAGTTGATAAGTTAACTCTGCCATAACATTATTTGTTGTTTGTGAATTTTCCTTAACAGACCTCATATATTCCATCATAAGGGCTAAATTATCCGACAAGCCGATATGGAAAAACAGACTAGAGATATAAAAATAGTTGTTAGAGAAATAAGCACCTTTTGAGTTAAGATTAAAGCCGCTGTTAAAGAAGAATGTCCCTCCCATGAAAGTATTGATACCATGCCCTAAAGTTGGAAAGAAAGCAAGCCTAAGAGCTATTGAAGGTATATCGCTGTCAACAACAGGAATTTGTTTGCCTGTATATCCGTCCGGTGAAGTCATAACGGATAATTCTTTTGAACTGAATACACCTAAATTACAACTTACCCATTCATAAGGGTCATAATCCAACTGTGCCCCGAACTCGGCATAATCATCCGGAATTAGTGGTATATTCCCGTAATAAGTTGCCACTTCCCTTACCAACAAAGTATGATCATCGTATTTAGTACCTATCGTAGGCTGAAAATATCCAATTCTCAATCGAGGAAGGTTATCGCTGAACTTAAAGTCTGCACTATAAGCATGTGATTCCTGCCCTATATAACGATGGTCTTTTATTAAAAAATAAGCTAAATTTGCCTGCCCCTCAAGCATTAGCCAATCAGTCGGATTATAAGCCAGGTATGGTGTCGCCTGCATGGTGAAAGTTTCGCGGTCGGATTTGGAAAAGACACCGAACCTCGCAGATTGCAGGCGGTAGTCGAAGCCGAAAGTAAACTTATCTTTTAAGAATTGGTCTGTACTTGCTACAACATCATAAAACTTACCCAGACCGATAGATGTAGGATTGATGAGGCTTATATCTTTTCTGGATAACCAGCCCTGGTTATTTCTTGCCCCACCGCCCTGGGCGTTGACATGGCAGTTAATACATTTTACTCCGAATGATTGCAATATCGAATATTGCGGCCTGGAGAATACTGTAGTGCTTATAAAAAGAAGCGCTATTAAAAAACAAGTAATTCTTTTCATAGATTTGTTCTCTAATAATTAAATATTACAGTTAAATAATAAGGTAAATTAATAAAAAATTTGGATTAAATAAATATTTTTTTTAAAAAAAAGGCTGTCTGCAAGACAGCCTTTTTATATTATAGAAAATATAATTTTATTGGTTAAGATATGCTAATGCATTTTTTATAAGAGCCTGCACGTAAGGCATATTATGAACACCATTACTGCGGTCTTTTGCTAAATATAAGTAATTCAAAAGAACATCAACATCTTCTTTATTTTGATAAACTACAAGTTTCCCACCCGGAGTAGCAGGATATTCACCGAGTATATTATATGTCCCATCGGCATTTACAGTTTGAGTAGTATCTAACATATTTTTCTTCATTAATAATCCTCTATATGTAGCAAGGTCTTTTGCAACTTGTTTTGCGTTTGTTTGGCTTTGTATAGTTGCTGCATTATGGCAACCAGTACTTGTACAAGTTGAAATTGTAGACAATTTAGACAAATTAGCAAAAGGTAACTTGAAAGAGTGCCCACCTACTGCAGGATTAGTTGTATCCTTGCCCATGTGGCAGGTTACACATCCTTTTGGTAATAATGCGTGAGGATTGGTTCCGGCTTCATTACCTGAAATTGGATAAGGACCATTCATTGTTACAACATTTGCAACAACTCCGTAGTGAGGTCCGAAACGTGAATAAGTGGCAGTGCCATTTGGTTTAATAGTATCGGGAACAGTACGTACAAAAGAACGTGCCTGGTGGCATTTTGCGCATATTGTGCCTTCATGCTGGTTAATTGGAGCAACAGTTGCAGGACCATATTGACGTAATGTTAACATAAGAGTGTCTGCGACTCTGCGTGAAAAATCCGTAGAATCATATTTTGTATGTATATTGTGGCAAGTTCTGCAGGTCAATTTGCCTGTTCCCTGGGAAACCGCATCGTTTACTCCAAGACTTGCTGCTTCTATAAATCCTTCGCTGGTGTGGCATCCATCGCATCCAAGATTGCCGCTTTCAGATTCATAAATTGTACCGGTGTTGTGTAATGATAACTCAAACTGTGTCCATTTTAAGTTAAAATCCGCTGCTGTGTTGCTATGGCAAGCTCCGCAAGTTGCATTGCCGTTTGTACCGTTTGTACCTGCGGGACCTGCAGGTCCTTCGCAAGCCATAAAGAAACCGCTTATACCTATTAAAAGTACGGCTAATAGAAATAAAGAAAACCTAGATGATACTTTTTTCATATCTTCTCCTGAAAGTAATTAAAAATTTGATTATTATTTGGTTTTTTTAACATTTTATCAGTTAATTTTATTTTTTCAAATTATAGAAATTCTGTTTTATAAAATTTTAGTATTATTATTTAGGAATTATCAGTCATTTTAAATTTGCAATTCCCTTGTTTTGATATAATAACACGAACTAAATTAATTAAGAAAAGTTAATATGTAAATTAATTAATTGTAATAGTTTAGATATATCTTTGTATAAAGTTAGTGTTGCAAAAATAAAAATACATTATTATAAGGTATTATTAGAATTAAATATAAAATCGATTTAAAATTTTATCTGATTGTATTATATGAAGTTATTAAAATAAAAAATTTCAGAATTTAGTTAATAAAAATGTTTTCGAGTTTTAAAACACAATTTTTTATTACGATTTTACATGATTTAACACAAAAAAAGTGTTAATTTTGAGAAAACACTTTTAATACAAAAATCATTTAAAAAATATTTAATAATTAATATTCAATCCATAATAATATTTTAGTTAAAAAAATTATACAAATTTAAATTTTATTTATTATGTTTTATTATTTAGCAGATTGGATTCGAAAATCATTTCACACACCGGGCTTTAATTTATTCCAGTATATCACCTTTCGTGCCGCAGCCGCAGCCATTAGTGCATTGATTATAAGCTTTCTCTTTGGTCCGAAAATCATACGCCGCCTTAAAAAAAACCAGATAGGCGAGCAGGCAAAAAAGGAACTTCAGGGGCTTGGGGAACATTCTATCAAAGCCGGTACACCGACAATGGGAGGTTTAATAGTGCTTTTAGCGATTCTGATTCCTACCTTGTTATGGGCAGATATCTTTAATATGTTTGTGATACTAATTTTTATTACTACAGCCTGGCTTGGATTAGTTGGATTCATAGATGATTATTTAAAAGTTGTCAGGAAATATCCTAAAGGTTTAATCGGAAGATATAAAATTGTCGGTCAGATTTCAATTGGGTTAATTGTAGGTTGTACAATCTATTATTTTCCACAGACTTTTTCGTCTACATTCGCACCATTAAAGACCTTGTCAACTATTCCATTTGAAAAATATATAAACTTTGATTTCGGAATTTTCTATATTCCGGTTGTAATATTTATTATAACCGCAACATCTAATGCAGTAAATCTGACTGATGGTCTTGACGGTTTGGCAATCGGAACTGTGGGGATTGCCGGCTTGGCATTAGGCATAATATGCTATATTTCAGGTAATTCAAACTTTGCCGGTTACCTGACTATTATGCACTTAAGGGGTTCGGATGAACTTGTTATTTTTTGTTCTGCTTTAGTAGGTGCAGCATTAGGCTTTCTATGGTATAATGCTTATCCTGCCCAGGTTTTTCTCGGTGATACGGGTTCCCTTGCTCTTGGCGGGGCTATCGGTGTATTGTGTGTTTTAATAAAAAAAGAATTTTTACTTCCTATTATCGGGGGTATATTTTTTGCCGAAACATTATCGGTAATAATTCAGGTTTGTTATTATAAATACACCAAAAAGAGATTTGGAGAGCCTCGTAGAATTTTCAAGATGGCTCCTATACATCATCATTTTGAGAAATCCGGATGGCATGAATCTAAGATTGTTGTTCGCTTTTATATTATGGCAGTGATGTTAGCAATAATTGCAATGACCACTTTCAAAGTCAGATAAACTAAACATAAACTTTATTTAATATGTTAAAAAATGTTGATGAACTTATAAAATCAGGAAAATATCCACCTGTATTTTTAATATGTGGGGAGGAAGAATTTCTTCTTGACGAAGCTTATATTCAACTGAAAAATGCTTTGTGCAATGATGAAGTTACTCATTACGATATGGAAATAATTGATACTGAAGAATACAGTACAGATAAAATATATGATAAAATTGTTGATAGCTGTTATGCTTATCCTTTCGTTTCAGAAAGACGTATCGTAATTGTAAAGCATTTTGAAAAATTAACTGCCGGTAAGATATCAAAAAAAAACCAGAATAATCCATCATTACAAAAATATCTATCTAACCCACAACCTTCAACTTTTTTGATTATAATTTCTTCTGATGAAAAATTGAAAGGTGCAGGTTCATCAGCAAAAAATAAAACAGAAAAGTCACCAAAGGCTTTACCATTCCCTTATGAAATAATTATAGAAAAATATGAGTTTATTGAATTCCCCACTGTTTATGAATCAAAATATCCTGATTGGGTGGTTAAAAGATGTCAGAAGTTTGGGAAAGAAATTACTCCGGACGCTGTTGAATTGCTGGTTGCACAAACTAATCCAACTTTGAGAGAATTAAACAATGAGCTTACTAAAATTCTTTTATATATCGGAGATAAAAATCAAATTACACTTATGGATGTGGGTTTTATTGCCGGTTCATCAAGGGTGAATAATGTATTTGAATTGCAAAAAGCTGTAGGTAAAAGACAATTATCTATTGTTCTCAGTATAATAGAAAATATGCTGGCTTCAGAACGGCAGGAAATGTTGATTATGACAATGCTGACAAGATATTTTGTTGTTTTGTTTAAACTTATTGAAGAAAGAAGTTCATCTCAAAATAATTTCCAGTTAGCCGGTAAAGTCGGCGTCAGTCCTTATTTTATCAACGAATATTTCGACGCTCTCAAAAATTACACATCCAAAGAAATTGAAAATTCATTCCAATATTTATGCAAGGCAGATGAAGAATTGAAAAGCACTTCTACTGATAGTATATATATTTTGCAAAGAATGCTAATCAATATTATGGATAAAAAATCTTAGTTTTTTAAATTTAAAGTTTTGTAAAAATCAAGAAGTGAAGAACCTTTTATTTATAAATCAGTTCTTCACTTCTATTTTGAATATGTGACAATTACGGAATTTGAATTGCTACAATTCTATCAGTATCTTTATATTTAACGTGTAATAAAATTGCTTCCCCAGATTTTTTAGATTTAATTAACTTTTTTAATTGTTCAGGAGATGCTATTAATGTTCTGTCTGCTTTTACTATTACACCGTTTGTAGATAAACCCCTTTCGGCAGCAATGCCGTAATTATCAATTTTAGAAATAAAAACACCTTCTTTTACATTAAAAGTTTTTTTAATCTCACTTGTAAGAGGTTCTACAGCAAAACCCAGGTTATCAAATTTGACAGGAGCATTTAGTTCATCATTTTGATTATTTTCTTCTCCTGCTACTATTTTAGGTTCTTCCTCTTCAGTATTTATAGGCTCCAATTTAACATCCTTGTATATTTTATTTCCATTGCGCCATAATGTTAATTTTACAACGTCACCGGCTTTATGCATAACAACCCTGCTTTGGAGTTCGTTTGAGGTTTTCAATGGCTGACCATCCAAATCTAAAATAATATCACCGGGTTCAATACCTGCCTTTTCAGCAGGACTTTCTTTTACTACATTATTAACCATTACACCGTTTACCTGGTCTAAGCCAACAGCCTTTGCCTCAACATCGTCTATGGTTTTTATGTTTACACCTATAAAACCGCGGTTTACCTTTCCATGCTCTCTTAAGTCAATTATAACTGTTTTAACTATATCAACCGGAATAGCAAATCCGTACCCGATATATGAACCTGTTCTGGTGGCTATAGCAGTATTAATACCTATCAAAGCACCTTCAAGACTATACAAACCACCTCCACTGTTTCCGGGATTAATAGCCGCATCAGTTTGAATAAAATTTTCTACTGCATACAATCCTCTTTTTGCACTGTATAGATTCAATCCCCCGCGCCCGATGGCACTTACGATGCCGCTTGTTACAGTTGAATTTAAACCGAGAGGATTACCTACCGCCATTACTATTTCGCCGACTTTCACATTGGTCATATCACCGAGGTATGCAGGCTGGAAACCGCTTCCTTCAATTTTAATGAGTGCTAAATCAGTATTTGGGTCTCTGCCAATTAGTTTTGCTTTGTATTCTTTACGGTCATTTGTTGTTACATGAATTTCTGACGCATTTTCAACTACATGGTTATTTGTTACAATGTAACCATCGTCCGATACAAATACTCCTGAACCGCTTGCCTCACTTTTTCGGGGGGTCATGTCATCTTCTCCATCATTCGGTGACTCTCCAAAAAACCTAAAGAAATCTTTCCACTGGTCTTTAAGTGGATTCGGTACAGATTTGTTTTCTATTGTAACGCTTATACTCACAACAGTTGGTACTATTGCATTGCTTGCAGATATATAGGCATCATTTAAAGCTTTAATATGCTCGTTCAGAATTACCGGGGGCTGATTTGCACCTATTTTATCAGAATCCTTTGAAGAGCATGAAACTGAAAATGGGATTATACTTAATACAACTATAAGAAAAGCTAAAATTCCTGAGCCTATTAAGCTGAATTTTACTAAAGACTTTCCTTTCATAAATAATCACTCCTTTAAATAAAATTTAAAAAACAATTTATATTTTCGAGAAGCAATAACGTAAAGAAAATCAAATTGTTGTAATAAATATTATTAATGTTCGGAATGTAAATGAGTGTTTATCAATTAAGATTTGATTAAGACTATTTAGAAATAACAAATTTTTGAATTGAGTGATAAGGTCCTGAAGACATTCTGCAAAAGTAAATCCCGGAGCTAAGTTCATCAGTATTCAGTTTTGTGATAAATATTCCTTCCGGAGATATAGAATTTATTGGTTTTGAAATTATTTCACCATAGGAATTATATATTTCAATTTCGGTAAAACATTCATAACCAACTGAATATGTAATTTTTACATCATTAGACGATGCAGGATTAGGATTAATTGGCAAAAGCATAAAATTATCATTTGAAATGGTTATTTGCCTGAGTTCCTGCATGCACACAGGATTAAGTTGGATAGTAACTGTGTCTAAGACTGGAAAATCCGCACAGTAGGAATTTATCGGTTTTATAATTGGTATTATTTGGGAAGAAGTAGGAACATCCTTTTGGGGGTAGAAAGTATCAAAAGCCAGTTTTATTATTTCTCCTGCTCCGGTGAAATATTTGTCCGGTATGCCGTCAATTGTATCGAGTGTAAATGATATTTCCCCGGGGTTATCTTTTATTTTGAGATTGTTTATGATAAATATACCTTCGGTAAGGCTGCCAGGCTGTATAGATTCCTCGACAACTTTTAATAAACCACCATTATATTTAATTTTAACATCAAGTTGTTTTATATTGGCAAAATCAAGGTCTTCGCCGGGTTTAATAAATATGCTACCTGTAATTCTATCACCGACTGAAGGCAGTAATTGTCCCGAAGGTATAACAACTTGTTGTTCCCTTATAATCTGGATTGCATCACCTTCAACATCTTTATGCAATTCGAAGTCATCAAAACTTGAATTATATACAACAAAATCTGTGACTGCTTGACCGGGTATAATAGGTTTAAAAATCAATTTTACAGGTTCAGATTGTCCGGAATTTAAATTAAAACCTAGCGCATCACTTGGATTGTCGAAATAAAATTGATTTAAATTCTGAACTAATTTAATTGAAGTAACATTTATTGAACCATTGCCATAGTTTTCTACCGAACAATTAATTGTATCTTTAGTACCAAAACATATTTTAGGAATGGGGGGAACATTAACTCTTATCCCTTGAATTATTCCATAACCGGTTAGAAGACATGTTACATCTGTATCAGCATTGCTTAAACTACGCAACTCTGCATTTAGATTCCCTTTTCTGGACGCAACAAAATATACCGGCACATCCAGTGATTGTCCGGGTGGAATAACAACAGGTAAATTTAAAGCTGATTTATCGAATTTAAATCCCTCTGTTCCATATACATTAAAATCTGTCGAAATCTCATCTCCACCGGGTAGAACTTTGACATCGAATATCGTAAGAGTATCGGCATATTGCCAATCAACATTTGTAAAATGAACAATATTGAAATTAGGTTTTGTAAATTTATTTACAACCGAAGTATCAAAGTCAACATTTTTTACATCAATAACCGGTTTGACGCCAATGCCATATAAATGTGTTTCAGTCTGGCTATTCACACTATTGTCATAAATAATAACAAGCTCATATTCTCCGACAGAATCTGGATGAAATTTTACCGGTACCCTGTATATTCCGTCCGTAGGAATAGTGATATTAACAAATGCTTTTTGGTCAAATTCGAATGCTTCTCCACGGTTATTTGTTATAAATGCAATACCATGAATTGTAACATCTCCGTTACTCGTATTTTCTAAAACAATGGCTTGTGATGTATCAACAGAATATACATTGCCGATTCGTTTTTTGCCCCAGTTGAATGAGGATGCAATCATACCGGGTTGGTTTCCGAGACCGGTTAAATATGCTATGCTGTCAATTTTCGTAGCATCACTGAAAAAGACAATTGAATCAGAGTATTGAGTTTCTAACTCAGGTTTAAAATCTACTTTAAATGAAAACTCTCCGGCAGGGGGAATTGTCAGGGGGTGCATCTGGTCTATCTGCGGTAAATATGCTTTGAATTCCTTTATATGAGGTCCATCGTACCCATTGATTATTAAATCTACACTACTCGAGTTTTTTATCGTTACTTCATCGCTTGCAGTTTTTCTTATTGGAGTATCATCAAACGTAATGTCACTTACTTCGATTACAGAATTAATAGCTTCTGCAATTACCATAGCCCTGTTAAAGAAAATACATGTATCGCCAAGCCCAACCGAATCGCTAAACGTACCTTCATCGCTGGTTTCAAAACTTATACTGAATTTGACTGAATCCTGCGGTCCCAAAGTAATTGGTAAAGATATATTATAGATTGTGAATCCCTGATTTTTATATTTAAGTTCAAGTTTGTTTATGACATCAGTTTGCGTAGAAGATGTATTAATAAGCCAAAAATCCCTGTAAACAATATTCCCTTTTTTAACAGGACCGAAATCAGCAAAATCCGGGTTTATTATTGTCGTAGGTGCAAAATATTCAACTGTAATTGTTGTATCATTTCCCTTGCAATCCTGGAAAGTAATAACTGCTTTTGCATCCTGGGTGATATCTTTTACAGTGAGTCCCCATTTTGCAGTTCTCGTTTTACATGGAATAATATCGAGAGGGTTATAATCAAAAATATAATTATATGATTCATTTGTATTCATGAAAATTACATTTAGGTTTGTACGTACTTTGTCGTCATCAGGCATATCGGTTACAGTGGCATTGGTTACAGAGCCGTTGCAATTTACTGTCCATACCGGTACAGGCGGCAAAGAGTCATAAACAAAATCAAGCAAATAATCTGATTTATTCTTTTGCTCCCAAATTAAAGCAGTAGGGTCGAATCCTTTGGAAAATATCGGTATAGAATGTGCTTCACTGACATTTTTAACCGAAGTAGGAGTAACAAGTATTTCAGGAAATATGTTTAAGTTTTTTTCATCAATGCTGTTA
>JBEKWK010000057.1:0-11340 GCA_049513175.1 FCB group bacterium | reverse complement strand
AATCCAGGTTTTTCCAAAATCAGTGGATATATAGATTCCATGTTCCGATGCCCAATATACATTATTACTATCCGCAGCTATATCAAATGATTCTGTAAAATTATCAGATTGCTGTATCCAACTATCGCCATTATCAGTTGATAAATAAAATTCGTCCCATGTCAATGTATAAATATTCTTGCCGGAAACAGTTATTCTTTCAATATAATTATTTGTTATTCCGGTATCCTTTTCTTGCCAATTATCACCGTTATCTGATGATACAAATAAACCTTGTCTGGTACCAGCATATAAATAATTTCCAGAGCCGTTTAAAGCGTAAATTGGTTGAGTGAACAGACCAGACCCCTTTTCTACCCAGCTATTGCCATAGTCGGTAGTTAAATAAATAATTTTATCCACACCGACAAAAAGTTTACTACCGTTTAAATAAAATACATTTTCACTTGACCCGGTCCAGTTATAATTATATGAAAAACTTGTTTTCATTTTTGTCCAGTTATTCCCTGAATTAGAGGAATAATAAATACCACTGTTATATACCCAGGCAATAACATAATTTCCATCGGCAGCCAAATTTTCAATTGCCCCGCCATAAAATCCATTATTACACGGCTCCCATTGTGAAAAAGCGAACTGAGATAAGAAAATCAAAAGAAAAAGCACTAATTTTTTCATGGTACTAATCCAAAGTAATTTATAATTTTTTTAATTATATTTTAAGAATAATTTTTGCTCTGTTCCTACTCTGATAAAGTATTCTCCAACAGGCAAAGTTTCTATATTAACTCTTCTTGTTCCTTGCTGTATGTCTTTTTCCAAAACCTTTTGACCAAATATATTGAAGATTTGAATATTCTTGTTATAAGCGTCTGGAGGGATGTTTAATATGATATAATCAGAAGCAGGATTGGGATAGATGGAGAGGGAAGTATTTGGAGAATTATTGTCTTTAATAGAAGATATACCGAAATCGCTGAGTTTTGCACGGAAGATGCCTCCATCCGAACCAGCAAATATATTATTACCGCTTATGGATATTTCATAAATACATAGATTAGTCAGCCCATCGTTCTTCAGAACCCAATTGTTGCCATTATCAGTTGATAAAAAAATGCCATCTCTATATGTACCAGTAAAAATATTATTGCCGCTTATGGTTATCGCCAAAATACATTGATTAGTTATACCATTGTTCTTTACAACCCAGTTGTCGCCATTATCAGTTGATAAAAAAATGCCATCATCACAAGTACCGGCAAAGACATTATTACCGTAAAAGGCTATTGCATTGATATTTAGATTAGTCAGCCCATTGTTCTTCAGAACCCAATTGTTGCCATTATCAGTTGATAAAAAAATGCCGCCTCCAGTACCAGCAAACATATTATTACCACTTATAGTTAATGCCGTAATAAATTGATTAGTCAGCCCATTGCTTTTCTCAACCCAACTGTCACCATTATCTGTAGATAAGAAAATGCCGCCCATAGTACCAGCAAACATATTATTACCACTTATGAATATTGAAGAAATATCTTTATTAGTCAGCCCATTGTTCTTTTCAATCCAGTTGTTGCCGCTATCAGTTGATAGAAAAATGCCAACCCCAGTACCAGCAAATATATTATTACCGCTTATAGTTATAGAACGTACACCTTTATTAATCAAGCCATATTTCTTCTCAATCCAACTATCGCCATAATCAGTTGATAAAAAAATGCCAACCCCAGTACCAGCAAATATATTATTACCGCTTATGGATATTGATAAAACATATAGATAAGTAAAACCAATGTTTTTATTAACCCAGTTGTTTCCATTATCTGTCGATAAAAAAATATCCCAATCAGTACCGACAAAGATATTATTATTGTTTATGGTCATTGAATTAATATATTTATTAGTCAGACCATTGTTCTTCTCAACCCAACTATCGCCATTATTAGTTGATAAAAAAATACCTGAACCATATGTACCGACATAGATATTATTACCGCTTATAACTATTGATGTAACACTTTTATTAGTCAGACCATTATTTTTCTCAACCCAACTTTCGCCATTATCAGTTGATAAAAAAATGCCGTCTTCAGTCCCAGCAAAGATATTATTACCGCTTATGGCTAATGAATAAATATCTTTATTAGTCAGACCGCTATTCTTCTCAACCCAGCTGTCTCCATTATCAGTTGATAAAAAAATGCCCCCTATATTTGTCCCAGCAAAGATATTATTACCGCTTATGGCTAATGAAAGAATTTCATTATTAATTAAATCCGAAGTATAATATTTCTCAACCCAACTTTCGCCATTATCAGTAGATAAAAATATGTAACCTATATCAGTCCCGGCAAAGATATTTTTACCGCTTATAGCTATTGATAAAACATTTTGATTAGTTAGACCATTGTTCTTCTGAGCCCATCTTTTGCCATTATCAGTTGATAAAAAAATGCTACCCCAATCAGGACAAGCAAATAATAAATTGTCTTTTATAGTCATACAATTAATTCTACCTCCATAAAGTCCATTGTTGCATTCTTCCCACTGTGAATATGCAACCTGCGATAAGAAAATCATAAGAAAAAGCATTAATTTTTTCATTGTAAAACCTACAATTTTTTTTTGGTAATTTTATATTTAATTAACGAAATAAATTTCGTTTTACATTCTTAATTCTTAATTTTAAATTCTAAATTAATATTTATCCTATTCTGTTAAAGAAATCATATACTCTCTTATCCTTAGTGTAGTTCTTCAGTTCCTCCGGCTTGCCTTCTGCGATAATGCCCTTTGCGTCACGGTCAAGGAGGATTACTCGGTGGGCGATGGTGAAAATGCTCTCCAAATCGTGGGATACGACTACCATCGTCGTGCTTAACATCTGGTTAATTTCGATTATTAGCTTGTCTAATGCGGCGGAAGTAACGGGGTCAAGTCCTGATGAAGGCTCGTCGAAGCATAGAATTTTCGGGTCAAGTGCCATAGCCCTTGCGAGAGCCGCTCTTTTTTTCATTCCTCCGCTGATTTCCGAAGGCAGGTAATCCTGGTAGCCACCAAGTCCGACGGAACTCAGCTTTATTTCAATTACCTCCTCGATTTCCTTTTGGCTCAGCTTTGTGTAAGCCTCAAGCACAAGTGAAATGTTCTCAGCAAGCGACATAGATGCAAATAACCCACTCGACTGAAATAGAATTCCGAATTTTCTCAGAATCGCCAGACGTTCATCTCCTGTAGCTTTTGTCAAATCCTGCCCGTCAATTAAAATCGAACCTGATTCAGGTGTCTCCAATCCGATTATCTGTTTAAGCAAAACAGTTTTTCCGCAGCCGCTGCCGCCGACGATGACGAATATCTCTCCTTGATGTACAGAAAATGACACATTATCGAGAATTGTATTTTCGCCGTAAGAAACGGTTACATTTTGTACTTCTATTGCAGGTGTTGTATTCATATTATTATCAAAATCCCTTTTTCCCATCTTTCGATAAGAACGGAAAGGTATAAAAAAATTTCAAAGACCGAGCCACAATTTTATAGAATTTTCAACTGAATTTATATCTATTTTATTTAATTTACCTGCTTTTCGCAAAAATTTAGCTGTAGGTATTGTAATTATGTTTTGAGTATCAAAGACACCTTGTTTTAGAAAAGGAACCGAAACGGGAACTTCGTATTTAGAATTTCTTATGGAGGTTGTGTGTGGAATTACGGTAACTAATGCTCTTTCGCTCTCATCGGGTATTATGCTTATTACTAAGCAAGGTCTAACTTTAGCTGCTAATCCAAGGTCAATTATCCAGACTTCACATCTATCCGGTCTTTGCATTCATTGCCTCTTTATAATCCAATTCGAGGAATATTTCTTCTGCGACGGCTACCAAAGCTTCATCTGAAAGAGAATCCATTTCAATATAAGGCACACGTCTCAATATTTGATATACCGCTTCCTGCTTTGCTTCGGAAGGCAAAGTATCAAATGTATTTATAAGATTTTTTACGGAATTTGTCATATAAAGCAATTATCATATATATTATTTAACAAATATATAAATTGAAACGTAAATGAGCAAATAAAATTTTTTTCTATTATCATATTCTTATCAATTTATAAATAGATAACTTGCTTTTTGTGTTAAAAATTATTATCTTTGTTATATGAAAACAAAAGATGAACATATAAATTTTTGGATAGAGCAGGCTAATGATGATTGGAATGCGGTAGATACATTATTTAAAGGTCGTAATTTCCTTCAATCTTTATTCTTTGCTCACCAGGTTATTGAAAAAATCTGTATAGCTTTTTGGATAAAGTTCAATCAAGGTAATATACCCCCAAAAACTCATGATTTGGATTTATTACTTTCTTCAACGCCTCTTGAAATACCGGAAGAGAAAAGTGAATTTATGATTAGTTTGAATAAATTTCAATTGGAAGACAGGCATCCGGATTACCTTATTCAGATACAGAAAATATGTAATGAACAATACACCAAAAAAATTATTGAAACAACCGGTCAACTAAGGTCATGGTTTCTTGCTAAACTGCCATAAATTTTAATTCGATTTCTTAATCCTGACCAATTTTTTTATATCATTAATATTTGCATCATTCATCACATCTATTCTGAATCCTCTGCCTTCTGCATAGACTTTTGCTAAGGAAATTATATCCTTTACTTCTTGTGAGATTTTGCTTTGCATGGCTTCTGCTGTGGCTTTTTCGCTGAAGATAAGTGATATCTTGAAATATTTCTCGCAAGGTGTCAAATAAACAATTATCCTCTTTTTATCTTTCAAGCGGAAGCCCCAGCCGTAGCTTTTACCCGAATAGTTCCATTCTTCGAAAGCATCGGGACATTCCTTTAAAACGAAAGTTTTAATACTATTCCAGAGTTTATAAGCATCACCTAAAGCCTTTGCAAGATCTTTTTCGCCGGGAGGATTGGATTTGTCGTCGAATACGCTTAATGCCATAAATTGATGATTAATATGAAAAAATATAATATACTTTTCAAATATAAATAATTTAACTTAATTTTGAAAGGAATGTAACATTGATTTAATATTAATCGGAAATTTTGAAAAACAAAGAAATTTATATAAAAATAAAAAAAGCAGGTATTGTTATAACCCATGCCTGCGAAGTAGGTGTTTACCTGCCTGAGACCTCAAATGTGATTGATTTTATCGAGGATGGAATAAGGACAACACTTGTTGAACCGGACCCTGATGTAAAAAATAAAATAATCAAGCGTTTTGCCGGATATCCAAATGTGAAATTATTTCCCTTTGCTATTTATGATAACCACGGTAAAATTACATTATCCAGGGCAGGTGCCTCGACTTTTATAACCAATTTGGAAAATACACCCGCTATTGCAAATGATAATTATAAGAAAAATAATAAAGATACATTTGAAGCGGAATGCAGGATGTTCTCCGAAATAGACAACGGCACGATTGATTTGCTCAGCATTGACATAGAAGGTGCTGAATGGTATGTAATAAAAGACATGAAAAGCCACCCTAAAGTCATCTCCGTCGAGACTCACGGCAGATATTACGAGAATCCTTTTCTACAAGATATTCTGGAGCGGATGAATGAAAACGGCTACACCTGCTGGTATAAAGGTAAGACAGATTCAGTTTTTGTTTTGGATTCGCTTTATAAAAAGAACTTTATGGAAAAACTACACTTATTCTATAAAAATTTGTATATAAAATACAGGAAAACCAGGGAAAAAAATTAATTGATTAAATATTCACTGAACAGATATATGAAAAAAATAATATTCATCTTTATTTTAATTATTCATGTTTGTCTTGCTTTTGCACAAGACGAAATCCAGTCTGATTCAAATTTCTTCCCAATAGCCGTATGGCTGCAAAGTACATTTAATGCAACGAAATATAAGGATGCAGGAATAAATTTGTATGTTGGGCTATGGGACAGTCTCGATACAAAGCAATTAGCTGATTTACATTCTGCCAATATGAAAGTAATGTGCAGCCAGACTGAATACGGCATAGCACATAATGATGATACTCTGATTTGCGGGTGGACTCTTGGCGATGAACCCGATAATGCACAATGGAATGACAGTACAAAGAAATATGACCCGTGCATTCCTCCTGCCAAAATTATTGCTCAATATGATTCTATCAAAGCTAAAGACAGTACCAGACCTATTTATCTTAACCTTGGGCAGGGAGTGGCATGGATTGAATATTACGGACGCGGTGCCTGTTCGGGAAATATTGATACATATAAACTCAATAAAGACGGCTATATCAAGGGCTGCGATATAGTCTCATTCGACATCTATCCTATAAATAGTTCTGATACAGCGACACAGGATAAATTGTGGTATGTTGCAAAAGGTATAGACAGCTTAATTTCATGGGGAAATAATAAAAAGCCTGAATGGTGTTGGATTGAAACAACACAAATATCCAATACATCTCCACGAAAACCTACTCCTGCGGAAGTCAAAGCAGAGGTATGGATGGCTCTTATACACGGAGCAAAAGGTTTCGGCTATTTCTGCCATTCCTGGTATCCTACGTTTAATGAATGGGCTTTACTGAGTGATACTGTAATGCTTGCTGCTGTGAAAGCTATTAACGAACAGGTTACTTCTCTTGCCCCGGTATTGAACAGTCATGATTTAAGACTTCAGGCTGAGGTTACAAGCAGTAATCCCTCTATTCCCATTGATATAATGACAAAAAGTTATGACGGAAACCATTATATCTTTGCGGTTCCTGTGCGAAAAGGAAGCACCACAGTCACTTTTTCATTTGGTTACATGGATAGCGTAGTAGTCATTGGAGAGAATAGAACAATTAAAACAACGAATGGTGAATTTAGAGATGATTTCTCGGATTATTCTGTACATCTCTATAAAATTATGTCAAAGCCAAATTCGGTAAAGCAATCGAATAATATTGACGGAATAAGGATTTATCCTAATCCTTCGGATGGTAAATTTAATCTTGAATCAAACGGATTAACCGGCACTATTAATCTTTCTTTATATTCAATACAGTGCGAATTATTATTTACCGAAAATTTCAATTCAAACAATGAATATTTTAAAAAGCAATTAGATTTTAGCTTATTTCCGAAAGGATTTTACTTTTTAAAAATTGCCTGTAATGGCTTAATAAGGTGTGAAAAAATATATATTGTATAAAGATTTACCATTAAATATTTTTGTAACATAATAATGCTTTTGGTGTTATTTTAATGAAAATGTTTTATTATTAAAGGAAAAGGAATGAGAAAGCAAAATACTTTTTGTAAAATTGGATTATTCATTTTTGTTCTTTACCTGATAAATTCAACTGTTTTCGCCCAACCGCAGAAGATGGACATAAACCAAACATTGTCCGACGAAGCACAGAGAACAACAATTGCGTTTAGCGGTTTGGCATTTTTAACAGGTGAAGAAGAGTCATACACATTCCTGCCTCCGGGGAAACTGGCTGATTATTTCGGATTCCAATATTTGAGAGATAACGACCTTGACAGGATGGGACATAACACTGATTTTCTTACAAAGGCTTCTAATAATATTTTGTCTCAATTGAATGACAGCCAGAAAGCAGAACTGATTGCTTTGGCAAAAGCCCAGGTTCAACGTATAAATGATTACGGATATGCTCGATTCCCTTTGATTCATGCATTTAGGAGATTATTAATTAAAGATTTACCAAAAGGAGCTACAGGATTAGACAGCAGCAAGGTAATGACTTATTCTGCTGATTTGTTTAAAATTGATGGCATAATCAGCTATCAAAGGGCAAAATTATACGGAAACATAATTAAATCCTTTAACCAGGCACAAAAAGATTCTTTGAATAAACTAACAGCAGTAGGAATGCTTTCTTGGCCCAGTCTCCCCGACCAAATAGACAAAAGAACTCTGAGCCATGACGAAGATGTTGCCGTAATGACATTTGCAAGCGATATTTTTAGCTGGTATGCTGGTTCGGTAGAGGCAGATGTATACTTCTGTCCTGAGCGGCAGGCAACCTATTTCGGTGGATTTTATATGAAAGATATGCCTGCTATGGGAAATCCGAATTATTCGATAGATACAAACCTGACGGCTGATAAAGGAAAAGCTTTATTAAATACTCTAGATGCAGGTCAAAGGAAGGAAATTGAAGATATTGTCTTGCTTCAGAAACCTACTTTATTAGCCATTGTAGCTAAACGTGAAGAGATTTCAAATACTCTTCGTGGCTTTTGGTTAAAAGATGATGTGGACAGCCTTGGTGTGTTAAAACTTTCGGAAGATTACGGAAAATTGGACGGACTTCTTGCTTATTGGTACGCTTCGAGATTTGCTTCTGTAGGCTGGTCATTGACCGATAAACAAAAGGATTCATTAATAGCCTTGCGTGATTTGAAAAATTATCCTGCATCAAAACCATTTCTATTTTCTGATACAATAAGCTGGCCCCAAATTATGAATACTGATTTCTTATTTAACCAATCCCAGACAGGTGTACCTAATACAAATGAAACAAGCAGTAATAATATTGTTTATCCTAATCCTGCTTCTGATTTTATCTTTCTACCTGCTTTATTTAATGAAATTAAAATTTATGATTTTATGGGAAAAGAAGTACTGTCGCTGAATCAGGTTAATTCCAGAAGAATTGATATTTCAGGCTTAATACCGGGATTATATTTTTTGTGGATGGAGAATAATAATTTGGTACAGTATTGGAAGATAATAAAAGAATAAATTTAATAATAATTTGTATATAAGCGATAGGTATTTAAAAAATATTTAAATTTGTAATTATTGAACAAAAAATGGTGTAATTATGAAAGCAAAATTTTATTACTTATTTGTTTTTGTCATATTATCTTCATTATTTATATCAAAAGATATATTGTCACAAACTGAAACGAAGCAAAACAATGAAAATTTTGATAATAATTTAAGCAAACTGCTTTTTAATGAAAATCTTAAAATCATTAATCTCGGACCTAAGGTAAATTCAAAAGGTGTAAATTATGCACCAACAATTACTTCTAATGGAAAAACCATCTTTTTCGTTTCAGACAGAGCCGGAAGTAAGCTAACTGAAGACGGTGTTCCCTCACATGATTTTTGGGCAATCAGGATAAATGATAGATTTGATACTAATTTTGAAGAGCCTTATAATATTGACAAAACGACAAATCTGGGTAATCTTGGAGTTAATACCCCTTTGAATGAAGGAGCCGCTTCTGTTTCCGCTGATGGAAAATCATTATACTTCACGGGTTGTAACCGCCCTGACGGCTATGGAAGCTGTGATATATACTATACAGAATACCAGGATGATAAATGGGGACGACCTATTAACCTTGGCACTAATGTAAATTCTAAGAATTTCGATACACAGCCATCTATTGCACCAAATAATAAGAGATTATATTTTACTTCAACAAGAAAAGGTCCGAATAGTGATGGCACTGATAAAACGGAAAATATGGATATCTGGTATTGTGATTATGATGAAAGTACTGAAGAATGGCTGCCTGCCAAAAATTTAGAAGCAATAAACACCTCAGAACAAGATTGCAGCCCGTTTATCTGCCCGGACGGATTAACTTTAATTTTTTCATCAAAGGGACATAAGCCTAATCTTGGAGGTTTGGATTTTTATGTTACCAAATATGACCCGGCAACAGATAAATGGTCAAAACCTCAGAATCTCGGTAAACCACTTAATACTGAAAATGATGACCTATTCCTTACGATACCGGCTTCCGCTGATGTTTTATATTTTTCTTCCCAAAGAAAAGATATCCCGGGCAAACAGGGAAGTTTCGATTTATACATGGGTTATGTGCCGGGTTTTAAGGCAAAATGAATTTACTGATAACTTCATTGCCTGATTCCGCAAATATCTTCGACTAACTCCCAGACTTTGGAAAATTCAATTGATGACTCCGGGGGCCATTTATCGGTTAAATCATCATCCCAGCCTATTTCTCTTACAGGTATTAAGCTGTAATTTTCAGAGTTCAGGTAAGGAATTTTTGTAATCAGAATAGTTTCGAGCTCTCCTTTTTCCTTATAGAACTTTGTTATTGAGTCTTTTTCTTCCTGTGTATGACCAACATAAAAATCTTCTCCTTTGGAACTCAAAAACTTATCCTTCAGAGCCTCGATTTTGTATTTTTTCGGTAATTGTGATATTTGCACTGAAATTTCTTTCTTTGCTTGAATTATTTTAGCTGGTAACCACCTTGGTTCTAATTTATAGTTTATCCTGTAAATAATTTTGCGACCGTATTTCATAAATCTCTTTTTTATTTCTTTTTGAGAAAGTTTTTTCTTAGCTATAGGTTCATTAATATGATTAGTAAAAATCACCCATATTGAATCTTTGCGGGTAATAAAAAGGTTATTTGTAGTCAGTTCCATTTTCCATCCTACAGGCAATTGCTTCCTGATTTTCAGTAGTAAGAAATCATTTTCGATATTATTTTGACTGAAGCAAAAAACAGGAGAAATCAAAATAACAATTAATATTAATAAATATTTCATAGCAAAATTCTATTTATAATCATTAACAATTACCCCGGCTTCAATTATAATCAGATACCTGTCCTTGTCTTTGTCGGAAGCGGCAACAAAAGGCGGTGCGTTATAAATTTCTCCGAAAACATAGTTTTGAATCAAATCACGTCTGTTTATACTGAAAAAGTATTGCTTAATGCTTTCTATGAAGGGTTGTAGATTTGGAAACATGATTGTTCCCGCGTCTCTATCGAGAAAAGGTAGTTGCAAATCAAATTTACCATCCGGCTTCTGATTTCCCGTTGAATCGAAGCGGTCAACGCCAAGTATGGTTACCAGCTTATCAGGCAGCAAGCTATCCAACACATCCAATGTATCGTTATTATGATTTATATAGTATACTCTGATATTTCTAATATAGTATTTAAAAACCGGAACGGTATAAAAATTCTTTAATTGCCGCTCCCACAGCGAAGTGTAATCGGGCTGAATATTAGGACTATATAATAGTTTCAAAATTAGGGTATCTTTTGTTCCAATACCATTGCTTGTCATTGTTCCAGTAAAATCGTCATCATTTGCAGCTTGTGTAGGTCCTTCAGTCCTGTATGCAACCGCATAATAAGCATTCGAATCAAAATTAAATATTGTTAATATACCAAGGTTGAAATCTATTTTATATTTTGTTGAATCAAGGTTGATGACAAAATATTGATTAATTATATTCCCGGGATTGTCTTTTGCATTGAGCATAGAATCTGGATATTTTTCACCCATAGCCGATTTTATTGATGGCAGGTCT
>JBEKWK010000056.1:0-11589 GCA_049513175.1 FCB group bacterium | reverse complement strand
TTTTGAAAAAACCAATGAATGCAATAAATTATAAAAGCTGTTTTTTAATGATTCGAAAAAGGACACATTGCCAATTGTTTCTTTTACGCTGGTAACATCATTTTGAAAAAGAAGTTGGAAAATTGGTTTGATTACTGCAATGGAAGCCGTTGCAAGAATAGAAAAAATCGTGTTTAACAGCAATACGAGCATTAATAAGCCGATATATGGACGAACATATCCAAACACCCTCATAAATGTTTTAAACAAATCTCTTACCTTTAAACGGTCGTATTCTGTTTGCATTACGGAGAATATAATTTATAAATTTTCAGCTTCACTTTATTTGGGATTTCCGGTACCTTCAGTTTTAGTGTTGGATTTCTCTTTTTCTGACGCAATGAGGTTCAATAATTCCGTATGAATATTTTCTTCATCACCGGGTGCATAACCTGCATGCTGCCATACGATTTCTCCATTGCCGTTACACAAAAAAGAATGAGGCGGATTATTCACGTTCATTGCTCTTTTGAAATCGCTGTTTTCGTCAAGATATATTTCAAATGCCCATTTTCTTCCTCTGACAAAGGGTGCGACTTTTTTGCTGTTCCTCGAATCATCTATTGATACGGAAATGATTTTTACTCCGGTTTCATTTTGCCAGTCTTCGTAGACTTCGTTAAATGCCTTCATCTCTTCGATACAAGGCATGCACCATGTTGCCCAAAAATTGATTATGAATGGTTTCCCGTTATTATTTAAAGAGTCAGTATTTATTTGTTGCCCGTTAAGATTTTTTACAATTGCAGATGGTATTTTCGATGTTTCTTTTGCCGATGTAGTAATATATAGAGAAAAAATCAGTAAAATTGTTGCAACACTTAAAATTCTAAAATTCATTATTTACCTCAAATTTTTATAATTATAAAATATTTTTTTTGCAATTTTGTTAATATAAACATAATAAAAAAATAATTATTGTTATACAGGAGTTTAAATTATGAAATTATCATTACGCATATGCATGTTTATTGCAATCATATTCATTTTAAATATATATACATCTTATAGTTTAAGTTTACAGATTATTAGTGCCGATACACTTGTAAAGTGTGATTCTACAGGTCTGTACATTTCACATTCAGTTTGTAAAAATATCTCGGCTACTGATCAGAATGTAAGATGCAAAATACATATTATATCAATGCCGAACGGTTATACCTTCAATATGTGTGACATGAACAATTGCTATCCAAATTCATCAGTTGACTTTACTACTCCACAGCCTTTTACCCTTAAACCAAATGCAACGACCGGAAATTTTGTACATGTTGAAGTGTTCGCAACTAATACACCGGGAATTGTGAAATTATCATTTACATATTATGTCGAAAATAATGAAACTGATTATGTCGGATATAATGCAACTTTCGATACAACACCTGTCGGCGTAGCAGAGGATAATAATACAGCAACTCAACTAATCAATATATATCCTAATCCTGCAAATAATTTTCTTAACATTGACCTATCGAAATATTTGAACCATAATTCCGGTACAATAGAAATCTACAATTCACTTGGTAATTTGGAAAAAACATTACCGGTAAATTCTATGACAGAAAATCTGACAATTAATACTTATGATTTATCTGCAGGTACATATTTAATGGTTTTAAAATCGAACGGGACTAAACTTCTTTCACAGCCGTTTATGATATATAGATAATAATTCTATATTGCAATGAAAAATATGCAATTAAATTTATAGCAACTCTGCTTATGGGATTTTTGCTTAAAAAAATTATTGTTAAACCGGAGATTACTTTATGAAATTTACATTACGAATTTACATATTTATTGCAATTATATTCATTTTAAATACATATTCAAACTATAGCCAGAGTTTGCAGATAACAAGCTGCGATACTTTAATAACCGGAACAACCGGTGGTTATTTTAGTTCCGCATCCGTTTGTAAGAACATCTCATTGTCTGACCAATATTTTAGAATTAAAATACATATTATTACTATGCCCGTGGGACAGGCTTATTCCGTTTGTGACCTTAAGGATTGTTGGCCCTTTACTAAAGATGATACTGTTTCAGTAGACCCATTTAAATTAAAACCTGATGAAACAACAGGAAATTTTATGCACCTGGATTTATATCCTAATGATAAGGCGGGCACAACCAAAATATCTTTAAGATTTTTTATTGATAAAAATGAAGCGGATTATACTGAATACACTGCTACTTTCATCGTTAATCCTGTTGGTGTAGAAGATGATAACAACCCGACTCTCCAATCCCTATTTATATATCCTAATCCTGCTAATGATATTATTAACATTGGCATTTCGAAATATCTGAATCATAATTCCGGTACGATAGAAATATACAATTCACTTGGTAATCCGGAAAAAACATTACAGGTAAATTCTAACACAGAAAATATGACTATTAATACTTATGATTTATCTGCAGGTACATATTTAATGATTTTAAAATCGAATGGGACTAAACTTCTTTCTCAGCCGTTTATTATATACAGATAATAATTAGTGAAAATGAATATTTATGCCGTAATAATTTTATCTACCCTGATTCTAGGATTTTTACTTGACTTTATAGCTGATAAATTAAATCTGAAAAACCTCGGAATTAAACTTCCTGATGAGTTCATCGGTGTTTATTCCGAAGATTCCTATAAAAAATCACAACAATATACACGGGTACTAACTAACTTTGGTTTTATTGTATCTTCATTTAGTCTTGCAATAATGCTCATTTTTTGGTTTGCAGGCGGATTCAACTGGTTAGATAAAATTGTGTCGTCATGGTTTATTAATGATTTAATAAGAGGATTGATTTATATTGGAATACTTGTCTGTGCTAATGCAATAATCGGTTTTCCGTTCAGCGTGTATTCAACTTTTGTAATCGAAGAAAAATTCGGCTTTAATAAAACCATACCCAAAACGTTCATCTTAGATATTATAAAATCTCTTGGTTTAGGCATTCTTTTAGGAGCTCCATTATTATTGCTTGTTTTGTATATTTTGCAATTTGCAGGAACATGGGCTTGGCTTTACGGATGGGGTGCTGTTATTATAATTTCTTTGATAATACAATTTATAGCTCCAAAATGGATACTTCCTTTATTTAATAAATTTGTTCCTTTGCAGGATGGTGAATTGAAAGAAGCTATACTTAATTATGCAGACTCTATCAAATATCCTGTAAAAAATATTTATGTTATGGACGGCTCGAAGCGGTCATCGAAAAGCAATGCTTTTTTTACGGGATTCGGAAAAAATAAACGGATTGCTCTTTTTGATACTTTGATAGAGAAGCATACCACGGATGAAATAGTTTCTATACTTGCCCATGAAATAGGGCATTTCAAAAAGAAGCATATATTAAAGGGAATGGTAATTAGTATTTTACATTTTGGGATATTGTTTTATCTTTTATCTTTGTTTTTACATAACCAGGATTTATTCAAAGCTTTTTATATGGAAAAAATTTCAATATATACAGGGCTAATTTTCTTCGGAATGCTTTATACTCCTGTAGAAATGATTCTTTCTATTTTAATGAATATTTTTTCCAGGAAGAATGAATACCAGGCTGATAATTTTGCGGTGCAGACAACCTCAAAGCCTGAGTCAATGATTTCAGCCCTAAAAAAATTATCAGAAACAAATTTATCAAATCTGACACCCCATCCTTTTTATGTTTTTATTAATTATTCACACCCGCCAGTATTGGAAAGAATCCTGGCAATAAGGAATTTTTGTGGGATTTGATTGATATATGATGGTTATTATTTTATTACAGTTTGAGGAACTATGAGAAGAAAATTTGTTGTATTTACCTTTATTACGGGATTTTTATTATATAATATATGTCTATCCCAAATTCTCACAACCGCCGGCATCCAGGTAAATGTAAAAGGAAAAGTAACTGATGAAATAACCGGTAAACCCGTTGAAGTCACACTTGAGATAAAAAATCCAAAAGGTGAAAAATTCAGAATTAAAACTAATTCTATTGATGGTACTTATCAGCAAATATTAAATTCAGGCGAAAAATATGAGATTACTTTTCTGAATTTTGATATTCTGAAAAAAACAGAGATTCTGCAGGTAGTTGATTCAAAAATATATGGTGAGCAATTGGTAAATTTTACCGTAAAGAAATTTACAAAAGGACTGCCGGTTTTTTCGTTTAATGCCTTTGAAGATGGTAAAGCATCTTTAAACGATTCATTTAGAGAATTTGTAAAAACCTTCGAGCAAATATTAATATTCAACAGGGCACCCAAATTTGAAATTGTTGTTTCTTCACATGATACATATTCAGAATCACCCAAGGTGGAAGCACCCATAAAGAAAAAGACCAAGTCATCTGCAAAGAAGCAAACAAAAGGATTAAAAACAAATCCCAATCCTGAACCTGCACTAATTAAAAACCTTGTTGATTCAAGAATTGTATCACTGAATACGATGCTTGAATCTCTAAATAGATTCTCACTCAGAATCTCTGTAAAGGCAGACTATTCATTACAACCATATGTTTCAGGTTCAGTAAGCATCTCAGAAAATCCTGATTTAATAATAAATGTTTCAGAAATAAATAATATTTTTGAGTAAAATAAAATAAATTATACCATTTGTATATTCATTTTTGGATTTTAAATTAAATCTTTAATAAATTTAAAATTCTTTTATTAAATTTGCTTTTATCTAAAAGTAATTCAAATTCATTCATATAGTTTATTATAGTATTATAGTAAGATAGATTTTCAAAATAATAACCTCGGGAAACCGGAGCAGATAATGAGAACATGGAAACCAATACAACGCGATGATATGTCTGTAAAGACTGTTTTAGATATGGCATTTGCTTTCGAGAAGAGTAGAGTTCTACTTACTGCATGTGAGCTCGATGTTTTTTCCGTTATTAGTGCAAAGGCTAAATCTGCTCCCGAAATTGCTTCAGAATTAGATACCGACACAAAGGCAACTGAAAGATTGCTGGATGCGTTAGTTTCAATCGGATTATTGGAAAAAAGGAAAGAAAAATATTCAAATACGAACACGGCAATACGGTATTTGGACAAAGCAAAACCGGAATATATGGGGCTTTTCAAGTTCCATAATTACTTATGGGAGCAGTGGGGAAATCTTACAGAAGTAGTAAAAACAGGAAAACTGCCGCCTTTCAAAGAAATAAAAGACCTCGATGAGAAGGAGGTAAAAAGTTTCGTGGATGCCGTTTCCTGGCGTGCTTCGGTGCTTGCTCACGATATTGTCAGGATGATTGATGTTACAAACGTTACAAAAGTTCTCGACCTTGGTGGAACTTTGGGAAAATATTCGATTGAATTTCTTAATCTGAAACTTGGTATTAAACCTTATATGTTTGTTTATCCAAATATAGTAAAATATACTAAGGAATATTTAAAAAGTGAAGGTTATCTTAATAAAATCGAAATTCTTACCGGCGATTTCATGGTAGATGATATTGGCAAAGGCTATGATTTGGTGCTATTATCCTTTGTTATGCATAAGAATAATATTTGGGAAAATATTGAATTATGCAGAAAGGTTTATGATAGTTTAAATCCCGGAGGTCAGATAGTTATTCAGGATTATGTCGTTGACGATGACAGGACATCGCCTGAATATAACGCACTGCTCGGAATCGAAACTCTTGTCAGCACAAAAGGAGGTAATGTCTATACCGAAACCGATTACTGGATTACTCTCAAAGAAGCATGGTTCAATGATGTCGTCAGGCAGGATACGGAATTTGGCACTACTCTAATGTTTGGTACAAAAAAACATATATAAAAACGAAAATAGTTTAGATTTTAGATTTTAGATTCTAGATTTACGATTAAAAATAAATTTAAAATCATATATTAATAAGGTCTCTATTCTGAAGAATTTTTAAAAATAAATCTAAAATCGTCAATCTAAAATCGTACATAAATCTTGATTAGCTCCGCTCAACGTGTTACTTCACTTTGTTCAGAATGACTATCTTATGATTCTTACTCAATCTATACCTTAATTTCAAATAATTATTCTTGTGTATTCCGTTTTATATGGCAATTGCTGTGGAGTAGCAGATACATTTTTGCCGAGATTCAGAATCTTCGGCTTTGTCCTTTGAACTTTTTCCTGCAATAACATCAGCCCTTTGAGTATGCCTTCCGGACGGGGCGGGCATCCCGCAACGTAAACATCAACAGGTATAAACTGGTCTATACCCTGAACCACAGAATAGCTCCTGAACATGCCACCTGTCGAGGCACAAACTCCCATTGACATTACCCATTTCGGGTCAGCCATCTGGTCATAAATTTTCCTTACAACCCAAGCCATTTTATAAGTAACTGTTCCTGCGACTATTATGAAATCGGATTGACGCGGGGTCATTCTGAATACTTCAGAGCCGAAACGTGCTATGTCAAACCTCGGCTGGGCAACGCCCATCATCTCAATTCCACAGCAGGAGATTCCGAGCGGCATGGGCCACATAGAATTTTTCTGCGCCCATTTGATAACGGATTCGAATGTAGTAGTTACAAAATTCTCACCGTTAAATATATTTTCTAATCCCATTTTAATGCTCCTTTTTTGAGTACATATATATACCCTGCAAATAATAATACGATAAATAAAATCATTGCCACTAATGCTGTCGAGCCTAATTCCCTGAACTGCGATGCCCACGGGTACATAAATACAATTTCAATATCGAAAAGTATAAATAGCATCGCAATCATATAAAATTTTACCGAGAATCGCTCTCTTGCCGTACCCACAGGGGGCATCCCGCTTTCATAAGTTGTCTGTTTTTCTTTTGTACTTCTTCTTGCACCAAGCCATTCGGACAGCACAAGGAATATGATTCCCACTGCGAATCCAATCACAACCATAAATATTAACGGTACATAGCTTTCAAACATCATAGCCTCACAAATTAATTGTTCTTAGATTTCAGACAATTTCAAAGATATATTATTTTATAATAAAAAACAAGAACTCAATCAGTTGACCATTAGCAATCGTTAGTTTTCAGATAAATTAAAATCTCATGCCAATAATCCGCTGTTTGAAAATAAAATGATATTCCAAACAACTGTCAACCAAGTTTTATCAACCATACTAATTTTTAACATTGAAGGTTAAAGATTTTGTTATTCTTTTTATTTAATTATTTTTTGTATTTTATAACGCATTAAAAGTGGTGTTTCATTTTAATTTTATTTTGATTATCCCATAAAATGAAAATTATAATAAGAAATCCTATCTCGTTACTGATAAAAATAATTTTTCTGTCTTTCGCTTTTGAATTATGCACTCTAAAAGTATTTTGTATGAAGCCTTCAACTATTCCTGCTTTGCAGGAATGGAAGGATAACGATAAAGCATTTATATTTAATTCTAAAACAAGAATAGTAATTGATGTCAATTATTTTTCTCAATTAAATTCCACCTGCCAGACTTTCCAGGAAGATATATTAGCTTTAAAAGGAATAACAGTTCCAATCCTCATTGGGAATGTTGCAAATCCCGGTGATATTTTCTTTTCGATGAGTTCAAAAGATACTGCATTAGGCGACGAAGGTTATTCGCTGGATATTACCGACAGGATATCAATTAATGCATTAACGGAAACAGGTGTTTTCTATAGTACCCGCACTATCTTGCAATTACTCAGGAACAGTGATACAATCTTTGGAGGAAATGCCAGGGATTGGTCCCAATATAAATTTCGAGGTCTGATGGTTGATAACGGCAGAAAATATTTTTCAGTAAGTTGGCTGGAAAATCATATCAAAGAACTCAGTTATCTTAAAATGAACAGCTTTACATGGCATTTTTCCGATAACGAAGGCTTTAGAATCGAATGTCAAAGCCATCCTGAAATTACGACTGAACAATTCTTAACAAAAACAGAAGTTAAGTATTTATTAAATATTGCTTCTAAATATCATATAAGGATTATGCCTGAAATTGATATGCCGGGTCATATGGGAGCTATTCTTCGGAATAACACTGATTTACAATTGACAGATTCAAGTGGAGGAAAGTGTAATAGTTTTATAGATATTACTTCAAATAAAGCAAAGGGTTTTATTATTGATTTATTGATGGAGTATTTGGTTTTGTTTCCCGATGATTACTGGCGTTTGGGTGCAGACGAATTTATTTATTCACAAGAGGTTTATAATAGTTTCCCATACATACTTAAATATGCTCAAATACATTACGGACCTAAAGCAGTACCGAGTGATACATACTTAGGATTCATAAACTGGATTGACAGTATAGTTATATCTCATGGAAAGCAATTAATGATTTGTAACGATGCCTTTAGCAAAGGTTATACAAACAAAAATCTTGTCAGAATTAATACTGATATCACTATAGATTATTGGGAGGGTGATGACCAACCTCAGGATGTAATTAATGCTGGGTTTAAAATAATAAACAGTAGTACAGATTTTTTCTATTATAATCTTGGTTCAAATTGGATAGGATATGACCCGTTTCTTTATGAAAAATGGGAGCCTGAGATATTCCAAGGGGGGAAGACAATAAAACCTGATGACCCTCAAAATCTTGGAAGTAAATTTTGTATTTGGTGCGCCTATTCTAATTATGAAACTGAAGGACATGTGGCACTAACGATTCGAAATGTGTTAAGAATAATAGCACAAGGTCTGTGGCACTCACCTAAATTGACACCGAATCTAACGGATTTCGTTAAAATTATTGATTCTCTTGGTCGTGCCCCGGGGGTTGAATTTCCTAAAAATCCAATGCCAGACAATCTGGTTTTTGGTAAAAGAGTTGTTGCCTCATCAGTTGATACAGCAAACGGTTCCAAAGTAGATAATGTAATAGATGCAAATTACAACACAAGATGGACTAGTGCAATTGGTGACTCAGAGTGGGTTTACGTAGATTTAGAAGATATTTATAATATAACCAGAGTTAAATTGGTTTGGTTCCGGGATACTCCTTTGGAATATAAAATACAAACATCTTTTGATGCTCAGGACTGGACAACTATTTATTCTCCTGAAGGTGGTGGTAAATGGATAGATGATTTTTCTGATTTGAAAGGTAAGGGCAGATTTGTCCGGATTCTTTGCAGTAAAAACTCTTCAGTAACAGGATATAGCCTATGGGAACTCGAAGTTTATGATTCTATATTAATTAAATCAAGTATTGTTGAACCGAATATAATTGCATCTGATCCGGTATGTTTTCCAAATCCGGTTAGTAAAATAATGAAAATTAATTATATTCTTGACAAACAATCAAAAGTAGATTTAAATATATTTGATTTGGAGGGTAATATAGTAGCGGAATTAGTAAATGAAGAGCAGTCTGCAGGCAGTTATTATACTTTATGGAATACCGGTACACTATCCAATGGTACCTATTTTTGCCGTATTGGAATAGGGAAATATATTAAAACTTTTAAGATTGAACTAATTAAATAAATTAGAACCTGGATTCAATCAATATGTTCCTTTCTCACTTCATCCCGATTTATCAAGATGGCATTTTATTTATAATATTTATTGCCATTTCCAGCACTTTTTCCGTTTGCTGTTGTATCGTTAGATTTGAGGTGTCTATTTCGATTGCGTCTGCGGCTTTAGTGAGTGGACTGAGCTCGCGGGAGCTATCATAGTTATCGCGGGTAATAATAAGGTTTTTTATTTCTTCTAAATTTGATTCGATTCCTTTTTCCTGGAGTTCGAGGAGGCGGCGTTTTGCACGAGTTTCAGGAGTTGCTATGAGGAAGATTTTGAGTTCTGCGTCGGGTAGTACAACTGTTCCTATATCTCTGCCATCCATTACTACGCCACGGTTTTTGGCAAGTTCCCTTTGCATTTGAACTAATTTTTGCCTGACGCATCCAATTGCACTGACAGGGCTGACATTCTTTGTAACTTCGGGCAATCTTATATCCTCGCTTACATCTTCATTGTTTAATAAAGTTTTTTGTTCGTTATTGATTAATTCAAGGCGAATTCCAATTTTATCCATCAAGCCGCAGATAATTTCTTCTGTTAATTCTGTGTTAAGCCTCAGCCAGGCAAGAGTTACGGCACGGTACATTGCACCGGTGTCAATGTAGATATAATTTAATTTTTTTGCAACTTCCCTTGCCGTTGTGGTTTTTCCGGAGCCTGCAGGACCGTCTATTGCAATGATGATGTTATTCATTTGTAAAAAGGGCTATTATTACAGCAATATTAATTTGAACTTAAGGAATATTTACCTCACCCCGACCCTCTCCAAAGGAGAGGAAGAAGAAGGGCAAACTATTAAGTAGAAAGTAAAAAAAAAGCGTTGAGCAAATGCAGAACGCTTTTAATAAGACTACCTTACTCTTTTTTTATGGCGATTCTTGCGCAATCTTTTTTTCCTTTTGTGTGTAGCCATTTTATGGCGTTTTCTTTTTCTTCCGCAAGGCATATAAATTACCTCATTTAAATATTATATATAAATTAATTAATTATTTTCTTATCAAATATTTGTTCAAACTTAGAATAGCTGCTTATTAAGCCCTAAGGCAATCTTAAATAACTATCCTAAGTTTGAATTAAATATAAATCTATGAAAGAGCAAAGGGAATAAAATTATTAATTCTCTTCTTTTGCTTTCAAAGTCTCGTTAACAGTATGTAAAAATTCGGGAGATGGCTTAAACACAGGAACAAATCTTTTTTCTAACGGAACGAGTTCACCGGTTTTGGGGTTACGAGCCATCCTGGGTTTGCGGCTTTTAAACTTGAAAACACCGAAACCACGTAATTCAATGCGTTTACCACCTGAAATGGCTGATATAATACTTGAGAATACACCATCAACAACAGCTTTAGTCTCAATTTTTGTTAACCCTGTTGCTTTTGCAATTTCATCAACGATGTCTGCTTTTGTCATTTCACACTCTAAAAATATTTATAAAACATATACAATTATAAATTTATCATCAATTTAGGAACACAAATTTAAGAAACTAAGAATAAAAAACAAATATTTCTGAAAAATAATTACAATAAATTTTCATTTTAAAACGTTGAGACTTTGAAAATTATGCAAATTTGCGGTAAATTTGTAATCCCGAAATAATATCTTCTTATTATAAGGGTTCAATATACATATAAATAAAGAATTAAATCCAATAATTCTTTTGAAATTTGTTCTCTTTTTTTTAAGTCAGGAGTAAGTAATTGAATTGGAATGAAAATATCCGTAATGAAGATAAGTTAAATCAGCAAGACTTACTAAGTTTGGGAAATTTACCCAAACACATAGCAGTAATAATGGATGGGAATGGCAGATGGGCATTGGAAAGAAACCTGACCAGAACTGAGGGGCACCAGGAAGGCATTGAAAGTGTTAGAGATATTGTTAAAGCTTCTTCGCAATTGGGCATTGAATATCTGACTTTGTATGCTTTTTCTATTGAGAACTGGAAGCGTCCCATTACCGAAGTCGGTATACTGATGAAGTTACTTGAGCATTACCTTCGCCAGGAATTAAATGAATTGCATCAGAATAAT
>JBEKWK010000055.1:0-11637 GCA_049513175.1 FCB group bacterium | reverse complement strand
TGCCAATAAAGAAAAAATCGCAAAGACGAATAAGGAAATTACCGAAAAGTTCGAAGAAATTACCGGTATTAAAGAAAGAAGATATGTAACCGAAGATTTGGTTACTTCAGATATTGCTTTTTTCGCCGCAAAGGATGCCCTCGATTCTTCAGGTATAGATAAAGAAAGTCTCGATAATATAATAGTTGCCCATAATTTCGGTGATGTAAGACCTGACAACCGCAGGTCGGATTTTGTACCGAGTATTGCTGCAAGAGTAAAAAGTAAATTAGAAATAGAAAATCCCAGAACTGTCGTTTCAGATATAGCATTCGGCTGTCCGGGTTGGCTGCAAGGTGTAATCCAGGCTAATTCTTTTATTAAATCAGGAATTTCTAATAAAGCATTAGTGATCGGAGCTGAAACACTCTCAAGAATTTCAGACCCTTCCGATATTGATAGTATGCTATATGCGGATGGAGCCGGAGCAGTTATCATCGAAGGTCGAATAAGTGAAGAACCAATTGGCATAATTTCGCACGCTACTCGTTCCGATACATTGGAACATTCCAAAATGCTGTGGATGGATAAATCCTATAATCCCGAATTTTATGATGATGATTTATTTTTAAAAATGCTCGGTCATAAGCTTTATAAATATGCCCTACAAACTGTCCCTGAATTGTTGAAAGAATGTTTGGAAAAAGTAAAACTTTCACTCGATGATATAAAGAAAGTTTTTATTCACCAGGCAAATGAAAAAATGGATGTAGAAATTCTAAAAAGATTATTCGACCTTTATGGAGTTTATGATATAGTTAAAGATTTCATTTATGATATTATGCCGATGACCATTTCATGGCTTGGCAACAGTTCCGTCGCAACTCTTCCCACTTTGTTCGACTTGTTCACAAAAGGCAAATTAGAACAAAAGCAACCTATAAATCATGGTGATTGTATTGTGTTTGCTTCGGTAGGTGCAGGTATGAATATTAATGCAATGGTTTATAAAATGCCTTAATTATGCATGTTTCTAAAGATAATATTAATTATTCAATCCTTACAAAAGATTTGATTGATGAAACTGTTGAATTAATAACTGATATATTTCTTAACCGTGAGCCTACTACAAGTGTTCTCAAAATAGAACCAAAATTATATAAAACTTGCATGAAATTTTTCCTGAACATGAGTGCAGAAAATGGGTTTTGCATAATTGCAAAAGATATAAATTCGGGTGCTGTAATCGGTTTTCAAACAGCAAGAGATTTTGCACCGGAAGGAAATCTTGAAATGTTTCCCGACCTTATTAAATTTTTTGAGGCACATGAACCTTCAATGACTCTCGAAGATAAATTGAAAGAAGAATATGTAAAGAAACATAATTTTAAGCCGGGTGAATGTATTCACCTGATGCAATTAGGAGTCAAAGAAGGATACGAGAGAAAAGGCATCGGAACAAACTTGGTAACTTATGCCCTTGAAAATTTTATTTCTAAAGGATACAAAACTTTTATGACGGACTGTTCTTCCTCCACATCCAAACACTGCTTAGAAAGATGCGGTTTCCACGAGGAAAATTATTTGGATTTCAAATCATACAAATACAAAGGCAAATATTGGTTCAAAGACCTCGAAGGAGGTCATTCTTTCTTGGTTAAGGAATATTAAACCAATCCCTTTGTCAGTTTTTTTAACAGACTAGGGCGTCTGTTCTATTTAATCATTACAAGCATCATCTTAAATTTCTTAGTTGCATTAACAGCATGAGGAACATTTGCAGGCATAATGATTGCCTCTCCTTTTTGAAGTTGATGCTTTTCCCCACCAATTGTAATGATAGTTTCGCCATCTAATACATTAGCAAAGGCATCGAAAGGTGCTGTATGCTCACTCAATGCTTCTCCCTCATCGAAAGCAAAAAGAGTTATTGTTCCGGTTTGTTTATGAATTAGTGTTTTACTGACAACAGCATGTTCCTGGTATCCAATCATCTGCTCGAGATTTTGCATGTTAGCAACTATGCTCTGTTCTAATTTTGAATTATTTTCCATTTTGTAATTTAATTATTTTTTGAAAAAATAGTTTTTATAAAAATTATCCTGTTCCTCTATATACCATGCCAGGCAGTTTTGCTCTTCCATCTTATCAATCAAAGGAGCAGGAAGAAAAGGAGTTATTAATTCATAAATTTCTCCCTGTTTCATTTTGGAAACGAAACCGATAACCTCAGCAAGTGGATGTTCACCGTTTTTAATCATTTCTCTTGCATCGAGAGTCCTGATAATTTTAGAGACGTTGAACCAAGGAGGAACATTTTTTTGAATACTTGAACTTGTTTCATCAATATGTATATTATCTTGACCGACTTCTTTTCTGAGACGATTGACTAATTCATCAATGGCTATCTTACCCACTTTAGATGCTTGCTCTAATGTGGCAACTTTTGCCAATGTTTTGCGAAGAATTGGATTTTTTAGTTGCTTGAATTCCGGTACCATTTTAATTAATAATTCTTCTAACGTGGGATATATGGTTATTAATTCCAGAACTTTTGTTTTAGGTGTAATTGCTAAAATATTTTCCATTTTTTTCTCCTTAATTAGCATAAGACAATAATCTTTTTTCTCCCTCAAGGGTTTTCTTTTCGGTTAAATCCTGCGATACTTCAAGCGTACCGAGATATTCTCCATCAACACCTCGCAAGGCAAAATATTCGATATGTAAAAATTTGCCATGAAGATTTATCCAGAAAGGAGCATTCTTTGCTTTACCACTTTTAAAATCTTCTATAATTTTATTTACAATATGAACGCTTCCGGGAGGATGGCACATCCTGACATCACGTTTTAATATCGCACGGCTTCTGTCAAAAATTCTTTCAGTTCCTTGTGAAAAATAACTTACCTTATCGTTTTTATCAACAAATGTTATATCGAAAGGAATTGTATTTAAAATAGCATTTATTTCTTTCGCCGTGAAGCTACCGCTCGGCAGATGGATAACATTATTATCGGTATGAATTTCTTCTTTCGTCTCAAAATTTTCAGGTTTCCATTCATCCTTAGGGTCATAAAGGCAAAAGCCATAATCATTTGTCTGCTCATTAATATGATACCAATCTACATCAGATAATTTATCGAGACTCATAGGAAATAATATTTCCTCTTCTTTCATTTTCATATCAGCAATTCCATTTGAAGCCGGCGATAAAACCATATCAATCACAAGAACTGCTTCCTGTGCGGAAATATCACCTTCAACAGATATTGCCTCAATAGCCGAGTTTAAATGCCCGCGAATTTCATCATGCTTTCCCCACATTACAGTTGGTGGTCCTGTGATGCCATATTTTTCGAGAAACGGGAACAACAAATATTCTTTACGTTTATAATGTTTATCAACATCCGATAAACTATTGAACATGCTTCTCATCTTTAGAAAATGCTCATTCACTTTTGTTTCAGGCGGAAGTTTTTTTATTACTGAATAAATCTCTTCTATTTGTTTTACAACTTTTAAAAGTTCTGTATTTTCTTTAATAAATGTATCTACAGGATGACCTCTTGGAACTGACTTTTGTCCCGAAAGGTCTATATTCCCATCTAATACCTGGGAATGAATATCGCATAGACGCAAAACCTCTTCAGTTGGCAATCCTTCACTAATAAGCTCCTGCTCTACTTCTACAACTTCTCCATAAGGAACTTTGCCCATCAAAATAACAAGCTGTTTTTTTACTTCTTCGGGAGCAGTTCCTTCATGCAGGTGTAGGATTAAATCCTTCAAAACTCTTTTTCTGTTTAACGAATTATTAATTAATTCACTCATGTTTACCTCGATTATTAGTATGTTTCTTCAAATACAATTTTATATGCTAAACAAATATAAGAAATATTTTTAATTCAGACAAAAAAGTCTGATTATTATTGTAAAAATTATTTTATCTTTTTTCAACTATCAGATTTAATGCAATTAGATTGTTTACAGGCAGATTGAATATAAAATCTCGTTAGTATAAAAGTAATGATTTACTAGATTATGAATATTATTTATAAATTACTACAGGAAAAGATTTTGAAAAATTATTAACCTTTATCACAACAATATAAAAACCACTTTGTAAGTTATTTAAATCAAAATCAAACTCAGCTTTAATTCGGAGTTGGTCGCCGGTTTGATTCCTGTCAATAATATTTAAAATCGAAGTGGCTACTTGTTCGCCTAATGAATTATATAAAATACAATTTTCATTAATGTCTAAGGTTCCGTTTACCGGCTGTTTTATATTGAAAGGCACGGACAAGACTGAATTAGCCGGGTTTGGAACAGGAGGGGATATATTGAACAAATAGTTTTGCAAATCAGTAGTTGTCAATTGCACGAGTACTCCACAATTAGAATTAGCATCATAAATATTCGCTTCACCTATTCCTACTAAAGGTATGATATGAGGCGAGCAATGGTCAGGCAGCAACAAGGTGTCATTCTCTACAGCTAAAGCGGTAGGAGAATAACAAACCATTACATCCCTTGATTCACCGGCAGGAATTATCAAAGGAAATTGGTTCTGTGGAAGTGAAAAAGCAATATTTTTATAAATCAGTATATCCTCTATTGTAACTGAGGAAGGACCTACATTAGTAATCATCATCTGTCTGCAATTTAGAGCGAAGATATATGTGGAATCGAACGAGAAAACACCGGAACTATTTGGTACGAACTGAACTCTAATTCTATTTGAATCAGATAAAACATTAATGACCACTTCTTTTGCAGTACCTATACAGCCAAATTCATTTATTACGACGGCAGAATACCTACCTGACTGAGTAATTATTATTTTGTTTGAAGTAGAATCTATTAAAGTTGAAGTAGAGTCATTATACCAAAAATACTTTTTATATATATCTGATATTTCAAGTATAATAGTATCACCGGTACATATAGTCTCATTTCCTATTATATTTATTACAGGCTGAGGATTGGGTGTTACATGAATTGGAATTGTATAAGAATTTGTACATCCATTAGTATCGGTTACAGTAACAGTATAATTCCCGTCTTTATAAACTGTGATAAAATTTGTTGTATCTCCTGTTGACCAAATATAAAAAGGGAATGAGGGAGAAACTGATAGTAATGCTGAATCACCTTCACAAATAGAAGTCTTGCTTGCATTTATTTTAGGATTAGGCTTAGTATAAAAACTGACGTTAATTAAATTTGATAAAGAGCTGTCACATTCAGAATTTGCGACTGTAACTGAATATGTTCCTGGCTTCCTGACGGTAATTGATTTTGTAGTCTCTCCTGTTGACCACAAATAATAATTATAATTTGATAAAGCGGTTAGTTTTACACTATCTCCTTCACAAAAAGTTGTATCCCCGATTGCAGTTATATTAGGATTTAAAGTATCATTTTTATGTGTATAAAATACACCCTGTCCTACAACCCACCCAAGAGTATCATTAATAAACCATATATCATCTAAGCTCCTTTCCGGAGGAATACCGCAATTCCGAAGTTCCCAGGTAACTCCTCCATCCGAGGTATAATATATTGCTCTTTTTATACCACAAGCCCATCCTCTTTTTTCATCGAGAAGAAAAGCCCCGAACATTGGATGGTTAGTACTATATTCTCTCCATGAAGTTCCATTATTAGTAGTCATTCGCATTCCACCATAAGGTAGACTTGTGTCACCTGAACATCCTTGAGAATAAGGCACAAGAAATGTATTACCAATATGTGTTATTTCCTCTTGCCAGTCTTCAATTCCCGAAACCGAAAAAACACTCCAGGATTTTCCTCCGTCAAGAGTACGCCATAATTTTCCACTGCTGGTAGCATACCCCAAGCCGTCTTCGGAATAAAGGACTATATCAGTAAGTCCGGAATTTGGAATATATGCTGTAAATAAATCCCATGAATTACCACCATCAGTCGTCCTGTAAAAATGTTGTTCATCGTAACAACCACCACCAATAACCATTCCGAAGTCAGGTGTCACGAAATAATTTCCCCAAAGCATAGTTGAGTAATCAACAGGAGAAACATCTTGCCATGTGATTCCACCATCAATTGTTTTATAAATTCTACCATCACCGGAAGTATAGCCATTCAATTTATCAACAAAATTAATGCTCTCAAGTTGTAAACCTTCAAAAATCGTAGTGCCAGCCCATGTTTTACCGCCATCTGTGGTTCTAATAACATACCCATCGAATCCGCAGCACCAGCCATAGTTTGGGTCTGAGGGCAGAAAAGTAACTTCAAGATAATATCCGGAATTATAAGGAGGTGGAATAGTGGTTACCTCCTTCCATTGTGAGTAACCCTCTGTACAAAAGATTATACTTATTAATAAGATGTATATTGCACTTAAGTAAATATATTTCATCTTTATTTTAAATAACTATAAAATTTTTTAAAATAACCGTATAACAATATACAACGTATTAGACTCAATTATAATTTAATTAAGTACAATAAACTTTCAAAATTTCTCTGCTAAATTTTAAGCTTCAAACCTTATATAAAACATGTAACATACTAAATATGATTCATATAATAGAATTTGATGAGACGAAAAGTTATAATTATTTATAAATTACTACAGGAAAAGATTTTGAAAAATCATTTACCTTAACCACTACTATATAAAAACCACTTTGAAGATTACTTAAATCAAAATCAAACTCAGCTTTAATCCTAAGTTGTTCTTCAGTTTGCTTCCTGTCAGTAATATTTAAAATCGAAGTGGCTACTTGTTCACCTAAGGAATTATATAAAATACAATTTTCATTTATGTCTAATGTTCCATTTACCGGCTGTTCTATATTGAAGGGCACGGACAAAACTGAATTAGCCGGGTTCGGAACAGGAGGGGATATATTGAACAAATAGTTTTGCAAATCAGTAGTAGTCAATTGTACTATTACACCACAATTAGAATTAGCATCATAAATATTAGCTTCACCGATTCCAACCAAAGGAATAATATGAGGTGAGCAATTATCACTAAATGATAAAGTATCATATTCTTCAGCCAAAGCAGTTGGAGAATAACATACAGTTATATCTTTAGATTCGCCGGATGGAATCATTAAGGGATATTGGTTCTGTGGAATAGAAAAAGCTATATTTCTATAAATCATTATATCGTCTATTGTAACGGTAGTAGGACAAATATTAGTAATTCTCACCTGTCTGCAATTTATATCGAATATGTGTGTTGAATCGAAAGATAAAATACCTGAGCTGTTTGGAAGGAAAAGAACTTTAATTCTATTTGAATCCAACCGGACATCTATTACTACTTCTTTTGCAAAACCTACACAACCATTATCATTAACTACTATTGCAGAATATTTACCTGATTGGGTAACGGTTATTTTATTAGATGTTGAATCTATTAAAGTAGATGTTGAATCTTCGTACCACCAATATTTTTTATATATATCACTTATTGCAAGTATCACAGAATCGCCCTTACAAAAGCTATGATTTCCGTTAATACTGATAACCGGCTTGGGATTCGGGAGCACATGAATTGGAATTGTAAATGTATTAGAACAACCATTAGAATCGGTTACTGTAACAGTATAATTGCCATCAAGATATACAGTTATGCTATTAGATGTATCCCCAGTTGACCAGTGATATGACGGATAGGCGGGTGAAGTTATTAATAAAGCCGAATCACCTTCACAGAATGACGTCTTATTTGCTGTTATCTTCGGATAGGGTTTTGGAAGCATACTTACGTTAATGATATTTGATATAGCGCTATCACATTCATTATTTGCTACTATAACTGAATATATACCAGGTTTTTTAACTGTTATATTTCTTGTTGTCTCTCCGTTTGACCAAAGATAATATTTATAACCTGATGAAGTTGTTAATAATACACTATCTCCTTCACAAAATGGAACATTTCCTGATGCTGAAATTTGGGGATATAGAGTATCTGGTTTTATGTAGTAATATACACCCTGACCAACAACCCACCCAGTGGTATCATTGATAAACCAAAGGTCATCCAAGCCCTTTCCCGGAGGAATACCACAATTAAGTAATTCCCAAGTAATACCTCCATCTGGGGTATAATAAACTGCTGCGTTTAATCCGCAACCCCATCCTCTTTTTTCATCGAGAAGAAAAGCTCCAAACATTGGTTGGTGAGTATTAAATTCTCTCCATGAAGCACCATTATTAATGCTTATTCGCATGCCACCATCACCACCCCAACCGTCGCAATCGGTAGAATAAGGCACAAGAAATGTATTGCCTATATGCGTAATTTCTTCCTGCCAATCTTCATTACCCGACACAGAAAAAATATTCCAGGTTTTTCCTCCATCGAGAGTTCGCCATAACCTTCCGCTACTTGTAGCATATCCTAAGCCGTTTTCGGAATATAATACTAAGTCTGTTAGCCCGGAATTAAGTTCGTAACTTGTAAAATCACTCCATGTCTTCCCGCCATCGGTAGTTCTGAGAAAATTTTGTGGCTCCCCATTACAACCACCGCCTATAACCATACCAAAATTTGGAGTAAGAAAATAATTACCCCATAGTGAGCCCCCATATCCATTGGGAGTAACCTCTCTCCAATTTATTCCTCCGTCGGTAGTTTTAAATATCCTACCTACTTGAGAAATATTATCCATGCCTGAAGTATATCCATTTAATTTATCAACAAAATTTATGCTTTCAAGCTGTAATCCTTCATAAATCGTAACGCCAGCCCATGTTTTACCGCCATCAGTTGTTCGAATTACATATCCTTTGTATCCACAACACCAGCCGTAGTTTGGGTCGGAAAGAAGAAATGTCACTTCAAGGTAATATCCCTGGTCATAAGGAGAAGGGATAGTAGTTATCTGCTTCCATTGGGAGTAACCCTCTGAGCATAAGACAATACTCAATAATATGATATATAATATACTTCTGTAAATATACTTCATCTTTATTTTCAAAATTAATATTATTAATTATATACAAATTATATAAAACCGGATATTATTTTATAACGAATAAGGCAAAGTAATAATTTAAATTAATATATATGACATTATTTTATTATTTTCTCACAAGATATATCTTTAGTATCTTCAATCTTGTAGACCTGTGTTTTACCAAAATTATAGCCGTCGAAATCCTGCTTGAATTTTACATATACAAGCTTGCAGTCACCTTCAGGTGTCTTTACAGCGATACATGTGGATATGTATCTATATATTATTTGCCCCGTAATTGTTTGTTCTGCATTCCAATCAGGCTCCAAAATAGAAATATTAATAGGTTTATCTTTCCAATCAGAAACAGTAGTCAACATATCTTGTTGCATCCACGGGTCGTCTCTGAGAGATTTAGGCATTTCATTTTTAAATGCTACTTTTTTGGAAAGAACTTCAGCCATTTCTTTTAGCTTGTCGGTACCTTGCGAACAATCCAATTCAAATTCTCCTGAGCCGAGAAGAATTGAATCACTTTTAAGTAAAACTTTAATAATATGTTTTGATGGGAATAAATCCGAAAGTGCTTTTACAAATTTAGGTACATAGTTAGATTTGGCTGAATTTAAATCCACTACCACCTCTAAAGGAAAATAAGATGAAGTTCTTTTATCAGGTGGCACCTGGAAAAAATAGTTGGTTATTTCTTTACCTTCAGCTTCAAGTGAAAGTATACAGGTAAAAGGCTCTTTAATCAAATTTTCAAATGTACTTTTTAAATAAATCATACCAAAAATAGAATCACCAGCAATAAAACTGTTTGTAAAATTTTTAGGATTTTCTTTTTTTATTATTATCGTATTATGTGAAAAAAATATTTTCGATGGATTATCTCTATGGAAGATACTTGTATAGACCACTTTGCCATGTTCCCCACCTAAATTATTAAGTAATGTTTCAGCATCCTCTTTTATTTCCTTTACATCTTTATTTGTTGTATCTATAAGTAATACAGAATTGCATAATACTATAGAAGCCTCAGTAGATTCTATAGCATCAGCATATTCATTTGTCAAATTGTAATCATAAGCTTTTTCAATATTATTCCTGATTTCCTCCATTAAATAATCTTTAACGAACAGCCTGAAAGAAATCGGAAAATCAATCATAACTTCATCATAATTTTTCTTGAATCCGGCATTATCTAATAAGGTTGGATAAGCACTCAACAAGTCTTCAATTTCTTTTCTAAGATTTATATAATTTATTCTTCTTGCTTTGCTATTAAATTCGAGTGCGTCAGCTTTTTTCTCATACGTTCCTTTCTTAATATCCCTGATAGCTGCAATTGGCTGAATTTGCCAATAGGCTTTAAGAATTAATTCACCGGCAGCAACTTTACCTTTTGATTGAAAAGCAGCTTTATCCCATTGTTTTTTATATTTTGCTAATTCTTCCTCAAAAGGCGTTGCATCAATTTGAGGACATTCTTTTTTAAAATTTATCAATTCAGTTTCACATTTTTTAATATTGACAGGGACATTTTTTTTACTTTTTTCATTAATGACAGTTAGTGATTTTTTCAATGTTTCAAGGGCTGTTTTTAATTTTTCTAAGGGCTTACAATCGGTATTTGTATTTTGTGTGATTAAATTAGCATTTTCTTTTGACTTGCTTTGGGTATAACTATTATTGCTGAAAAAGACAGATAAAAAAGAAATGAGCAGAACAGTAATTATATTTGCATGACAAATTGAAGACTTTTTTTTAATCATAATTTCCTCCAATTAAAATTAAATTCAAAAGTTAGTACAGAATTAAAATGAATAATCATTTTTATTCTAATGAAAATTCAAAACGAAATATAAATAAATTTACTGAATAGAACTAACACATTCAAAAAGTTTATATAATTCGTTAATTAAATATATCTATATAAATATTTTTAAAATGGAAAATCTTTATTACTATTTTGTTGTTTAATATTTTTCATTTTAGAATCTATTTTTTTTATTTTCTTTGTTTCATTCAAAGGAGTTTTAAAATTGTGTTTATTATAAATAGGATTATTTTTTTCTATCGGACTTTCAGCTATTAAATGGACAGGATTGCCTTCAACAAAAATCGCTTTATATGGCTTAGTAGGACAGGCATATTCACAAGCACCGCAACCCACACAAATTTTTTCATTAATTTCAGGTAGGAACAATCCCTCGTTTAGTACCATTTGAACTGCTTTAGTCGGACAATGTTCTGAACAGGCACCACACTCGGTTTTTTCGGTAATAACTATACAACTTTTTTTAATAAACTTTGCTTTCCCGAGCTGTATAAGTTTTTTTTGGGAGGCTTCAAGAGGCAAAATAGCCCCCGTAGGACACACTTTCCCGCAATCATTACATTCGTAATTGCAATATCCTTTGTGATAATCCATTCTTGGCTGCATGATACCGGCTATGCCAAATTCCAAAAACGAAGGCTGCAAAACCTGATTGCAACAAATACTAACACAAAGATTGCAAGCTGTGCATTTACTCGTATAGTGTTTGATGCTCTTTGCTCCCGGAGGTATAACTTCAGTATTCTTATTCTCATGAATTGTCGTAGGTCTCTTACCCAAAAATTTTTGTTGAGCATAAGCAGTTATTGGAAGAAAAAATAATGCTGCCGTACTATTGAAAATGAATTT
>JBEKWK010000054.1:0-11651 GCA_049513175.1 FCB group bacterium | reverse complement strand
TGCACAGATAAAATTGAATTTAAACCATGCCTGGTCATATCATCCTGTAGCAAATGCAATATCATTTTTTATTCCGTCAGGAAGTGCAAATTGTTTATATGAACTCTTCTGGTGGATACATATTCTATTTATACTTGCTTTTGCTAATTACCTGCCATTCTCCAAACACCTTCACGTTTACACTTCAATACAAAATGTATTCTTCGCTCCGTTTTCAATACCAAATACACTTCAAAAAATTGATTTTGAAAAAGAAGGAATTGAAAAATTTGGTGTAGTAGATATTGAAGATTTATCATGGAAAACTTTGTATGACGGCTATAGCTGTACCCATTGCGGTAGATGTACCTCCGTTTGCCCTGCTAATATTACAGGAAAAATATTAGACCCGCGGGCTATAATAGTTGAAGTCAGACATAGAACAATTGACATTGGTCCATTGCTAACGAAGAAAAAGAAAACTTTGGCAAAATCTTCTTTGGATGAAACAAAATTTAATTTTTCCGAAAATGAAGACAATTTATTAAATAAAAAATTCGTAGGTGAATACGAAAGCATCGAGGCATTATGGCAATGCACAACTTGCGGTGCCTGCATGAAGGAATGTCCAATCTGCATAGAGCATGTTCCGCCGATTATCGGTATGAGACGCTCGCTCGTAATGATGGAATCTAATTTCCCCGCGGAACTGCAATCTGCTTTTTCAAATATGGAAAATAATGCAACGCCATGGGCTTTTCCCGCCTCACAGAGAGCCGATTGGGCTGAAGGATTAAATATTAAAACTGCGGCTGAATCTCCGGAATTTGAAGTTTTATTCTGGGTCGGATGTGCCGGCAGTTTCGATGACCGAGCAATTAAAATATCAAAAGCATTTGCAAAATTAATGCAGATTGCAGGAGTTGATTTCAGAATACTCGGTACAGAAGAGCAGTGCAACGGCGACCCGGCAAGAAGAATGGGAAACGAATATTTGGCAGATACACTTGTTAAGGCTAATATCGAAACACTTAATAATTATAAAGTAAAAAAAATCGTTACTATTTGTCCTCACTGTTTTAATACTTTAAAAAATGAATACCCCGATTTCGGAGGTCATTACGAAGTTATACACCATACTGAATTTTTGCAAACATTAATAAGTCAGGGCAAATTAAAAATAAAGAAAAATGCTGAAGTAATGAAAAAAGTTGCTTACCATGATTCCTGCTATTTAGGTAGATACAATAATATTTATTCCGCACCGAGAAATACAATTACAAATATTCCCGGTTTGCAGCTAATCAATCCGAAACGGTCAGGAGATAAAGGATTATGCTGCGGTGCCGGCGGCGGGCAAATGTTCATGGAAGAAAAAGTAGGTAAAAGAGTAAATATTGAACGCACTGAAGAGCTTCTCACTTCTAATCCCGATATCATTGCATTGAATTGCCCCTTCTGCATGACAATGCTTACAGACGGTGTAAAAGCAAAAGAAAAAACTGATACGGTTGAAGTAAAGGATATATCTGAGATATTGCTAAAGTATGTGGAGGAAGGATAAAGAATTTAATAATTTAGAATTGAAAAAATAATAAATATTTATTATATTACTTTTTTATTAATTCAATTCAGATATAATATGCCTGTAACACAAGAACAAATAACCAAGGCTGTTGATATCGCCAAATTGTATGGTGCAACAAAAGTACTGCTTTTCGGCAGCGCTCTTGATGATATGAAAAATGCTAACGACCTCGATATTGCCGTGTTAGGTATTCCGGAAAATAAATTTCTTGTTTTTGGAGCCACTCTCGACATTGAACTAGGTATTCAAGTTGATGTAGTCCCTTTGAATAATAATTCTCCATTTATGGATTACATAAGAAAAAAAGGTAGATACATTTATGAATCGTGATGATTTGATAGAGCTTGTAAATATAGAATTCAATTATTTAGATTCAACTATAGCTTCCATCAATGAGTTAAATGATATTATTGGGAGAAATCAACCAGACAAATTTCAAATGGCGGCTATATCAAAACTTATGTGTGATGTTTATAATGGAACAGAAAATATTTTGAAACGATTTTGTAAGTTTCTGAAAATTCCAATTCCTTCCGGCGGCTATTCTCATACTAACTTATTATTATTATTTAACAATCCAGCCAACAAAAATTTGCCTCAGTTTTTCGATAATGACATCTTCGATGATTATAAAGCCCTGCTTAAATTCAGGCATTATGTAATTCATGGTTATGCTTTTCATTTAGAATGGAATATTATTAAAAGTTCAGTTATAAAAATTGAATCAATCGAAAAACATTTTAAAGAGAATGTTTTTTCATTTATTAATAGTTTGAAATAGTAATTGCACAGTAACATTGCACTGAACTGCCCCTTCTGTATGACAATGCTCAAAGACGGAGTCAAAGCAAAAGAAAAAACAGAAGAAGTTGAAGTAAAGGATATATCTGAGATTTTACTGGAATATGGGGAGGAAGGATAAAGAATTTAGAATTGAAATTTTAATATATAATATTTTGTTTTAGAAAATAAAAAATATTAATTTAAAGCATGAAAACTTATGAAATAATTAATAAAATTAGAGATTACTTTTCGACACAACCTGTTGAAAAAGTGTATTTATTCGGTTCTTATGCACGTTCACAACAGAACAAAGATAGCGATATAGACTTATTACTTGAATTTGAAAGTAATGCTAAAATCGGGCTAATACAATTTTCAAGAATGAAACTCGATATCGAAAAAGCTCTAAATAATAAAGTTGATATTCTTACAAATAAATCTATTTCCCCGCACATTTTACCCTTTATTCAAAATGATTTAATTAAAATATATGAAAAATCAAATTAATGATAAAGCCAGGTTTCTCCATATTCTCGAAGCAATTGAAGAAATAAATAATTATGTTGCGAACTGCGATTACGATGAATTTTTACTACATTCAATGATGAAAAATGCGACTGTAAGACAACTCGAAATCATTGGTGAAGCCGCCTCTCATCTTTCCCAGGAAATCAGAACCTCAAATCAGGATATTGATTGGGAAGCTATTATAGGATTCCGAAATATTATCGTCCATGAATATTTTGGTATAAATTATGAAATTGTCTGGAACACTATAAAAATTGATTTGGAAAATCTGAAAGAGAGAGTGAAACATATTTTGATATCATTTCCTTGAACAGCCCCATTCTGCGTGACAATGCTCATAGACGGCTTGAAAGCAAAAGAAAAAATGGATACTGTGGAAATAAAAGGTATTTCAGAGATTTTGCTGGAGTATGTTGAGGATGGATAAATAAAAGAAGGAAAGTTTAATCAAGGCTATCCTACACAACTGGATAGCCTTTTAAAATATCCTAACCCATCTTCTTCATTAATTCCCTTACTATTATTATTTCCTGTATTTCCGAAGTACCTTCGTAAATTTCAGTTATCTTTGCGTCACGATACATACGCTCTACATGATATTCCCTGACATAGCCGTAGCCTCCGAGAATCTGTATTGCATCGCGTGTTACTTCGACCGCAACAGATGAAGAAAATAACTTAGCATGAGATGAAGCCTGTATATAATTTTCATGTTTGTCTTTCAGGTATGCAGCCTTATAAACAAGCATCCTTGCGGCATCAATTTTTGCAGACATCTGTGCTAATTTTTGCTGAATCATCTGGTGCTCGATAATTGCCTTGCCAAACGTTTTTCGCTCCATGGCGTATTTCAGGGCGATTTCAAAAGCACCCTGTGCAATTCCTACGGCTTGAGCTGCAATGCCGATTCTGCCGCTGTTTAAGGCTTTCAAAGCTATATTATAACCGTCGCCTATCCCTCCAATGATTTGATTTTCAGGAATCTTAACATTATCAATACTTATAGAACAGGTATCGCTTGAACGAATACCCATCTTGTCTTCCTTCTTCAGAGGAACAAATCCTTCCGTTCCTTTTTCAACGATGAAGCATCCAATCCCTTTGTGCCGTAATTCCTTGTTCGTTTGGGCAAATACAATATGTACATCTGCATTATGACCGGTGGAAATCCAGTTTTTTGTACCGTTAAGAATCCAAAAATTATCTTCTTTAACTGCTGAAGTACTTTGTTGAGAAGCATCGGAACCTGCTTCAGGCTCACTCAGGCAGAAAGCACCAAGCATCTTTCCTTCGGCGAGAGGTCTTAAAAATTTCTCTTTTTGCTCATTAGACCCATAGGTTTCTATTATCCAGTCAATCAGAGAATTTTGGACGGATAATATAATCGTAATGCTTGCATCTACTTTAGCAAATTCCTCTATTGCTATAACATAACTAAGTGCATCTAAGCCGCTGCCGCCCCATTCGGGTGGAGTCATTATTCCTAAAAATCCCAATTCACCTAATTTTTTAATAATATCACAAGCAAATTCAGCTTTAATATCTCTTTCGATTACGGAAGGAGCAATCTCTTCTTTAGCAAATTCCCTTGCAGTTTCCATTATCTGCAGGTGAATTTCATCAAGGTCGGTTGAAAACATAATTCCTCAGTTCTATTTATCAAACATTTTTTAATTTATATATTGTAAAAAGAATCCAATAAAAATTAAAGAAAATAGTTAATAATGATATGTAATTTGTGTATTTCTAATTTATTACTTTTATTAGCGTTTTCCAAAGTATAAAACATTATTCTTTTAAATAAAATTGTAAGGAGGAAAAAATGAAGCGTTATTTTCGTTTATCTATAATTTTCTTATTGGCGTTTTGTGTTTCTGTTTATGCAAATCAACCAAAATTAAAAATTGAAGGCGGAGATACATACGATTGGGGTAAGGTCAAAGATAAAGATTCCCCTTTAAAAGCTAAAATAAAAATATTAAATGTTGGTGATAAAGACCTTAAAATTGAGAATGTTAGACCGGGTTGCGGCTGCACTACTGCACCGTTAGATAAAACATTGATTCCTCCGGGTGATTTTGCTACCATGGACGTTACACTAAATATTACTAATAATTTAGGTACTATCCAAAAGTCTATAACTATTACTAGTAATGATTCAACAAATTCACCTAAATTAATAACATTAAAAGCAACCGTTACCTCTCCTATTGCTTTCAATCCTAACAGGTATTTATCTTTTGGTCAAACTTATGTAGGCAAGGAATCGAAACAATCCCTGATTTTGACTAATACAACCGATGAAAAAATAGTAATAATGAAAATTTTGGTAACTCCACCGAATTTGAAACTAAATGTTAAAGAAGGTGATGTAATTCCTCCAAAAGGCCAGATTCAGCTTGATGCACTTTATACGCCTGATAAACCCGGAAACTTCCAGGCATCTGTAACAATAGATACTTCGAATCCCGATATGAAGCAATTCATGATTTCCGGCTGGGGTGTCGCCGATGCAGAAAAACCAAAGGATTCTCATCAAGGAGAATTGGTTCCACCTAGTCATAAATAAGTGAAACCATAAATAAGAATTAAACGGGGAGTTCGCTCCCCTTTTTTTCTACTTATTATAATAACCATCTATTCAAATCCTGCTTTTCCTTTTATTCCATAATCCGATACAAATGATATTTGAAATTATCCTTTTGTTTCGTAATTTGTTTTTTTATTTTTATTTACCATTGTATAAGTTTTGATAATTATATGTCTGTTTCATACTCTTCGATAATTGAGAGCGTAAGAAATATCTGCCCTGAATTGAATGTATACGAATTCAGGGAACAATATACCTTGACTATACCAATTGAAAAGTTGGTTGAGGTATGTTCATTTTTACGGGATAATGAAATGACTTCTTTTGATATGCTGTCTGACGTAACAGCCATAGACCGTTTAAGGCAAAAGGACAGGTTTGAAATAGTTTACTTTTTGTATTCAAATAAGAATAAATCAAGATTGCGTCTCAAAGTTATTTTACAGGAACATAATCCCGTTTGTCCGACTATAACAGGTATTTGGGAAAGCGCAAATTGGTATGAACGTGAAACATTCGATATGTACGGTATAAAATTCGAAGGTCATCCCGATTTAAGAAGGTTCTATATGCCTGAAGATTATGTGGACCCCGCAAGCGGTGAAAATATTTACCCATTGAGAAAGGATTTTCCACTAATGGGTATTCCCGGTTCTCTTCCACTTCCTCCTTATCCTGAGAAATACGGAGACCCGAAATAATTAATTCAGTGTGGAGTTAGGAATTAGGAGTTAGTAGTTTATTTACATTTTTGATAAAAATATAAATACAAATTTATTTACAACTAACCACCTATGATCAGCAACTGTTACCTGAGAACTAACAACAAACAATTACTTACTACTCACTGCTAACTGTATTTCACTTTTTATCCAGCCTTAATATTTCCTTTTGAGCTCTATCCCTGATTGTATCCATCATAATCAAAAATTCCTGGGGATTACTTGAGTATTTTTTCCAATCTTCAAAAAAAGAGGCTTCGTTATAATTATTTTTTTGGTATATTTTTTTTACTTCTGAATTAGTCTTTGAAGAATCCTGTTCCCTTTCTCTTGCAATTAAAATTTCCCTGTATGTATTCATAAATCTTTCTTTGTTTTCTTTTTCATTAGAGCAGGATATTAGTATCATCAATGTCATTGCCGAGAAAAAAAATATTTTTTTAATCATCTTTTAACCTTTTTGGAATGTACTTTTTAAAATTTTTAAAATAATTAATAACATTAATATTAAAATGTAAGTTAAAATTTTTTTTCACAAAATAAAAATAAAAAAGCCGAAGCGTTAACCGCTCCGGCTTAATTCTAAAAAAACAACACTTAGCTTTATTTAATAACCATCATCTTCTTTGTTGACATAAAGCCATCGGCTGTTAATGTATAGTAATAGACACCCGATGAAAGTTTCATACTTTCTGCGTTTATATTTACGCTATAAGTACCTGCACCAACGGTATTGTCTAACACAACTGCAACTTCTCTTCCGAATAAATCGGTAATTACTAACCTTACTGATGTTGTATTCGGGGTAGTAAATGTTATCCACGAATCACCGCTGAACGGATTCGGATTATTCTGATTCAAAGCAAATGCATTGCTTCCGTCATTTACACCTAACAATTCAAGAGTAGAAACAGCAACTGTTGATTGCTCTGATTTTACTTCACCGCAATCGTTCTTAACAATGCAATAGTAATTACCTGCATCATTAATAACTACGGAATCAATAGTCAGTGTAGCTAAAGTTTGAGTGCTTATAGGTGCATTGTCTTTATACCATTGATAGGTTAAAGGCGGATTGCCGTTTGCCGCAACAACGAGTTCAAGTTTTGCTCCGACTTTAAGGGCAACCGTAGCCGCCGGTTGTGTAGCAATGGTAGGTTTCAATTTAACAGATACATAAACATCATTTGTCGTTAGTGTTTTTCCACCCGGATGTGCTGTAATTACACAAGAATATGTTCCGGATTCGGCAGAAGTTGCACTAACAATTGTCAATGAAGGTGTCGTAGTACCCTGGTAGCTGTTCCCATCGGAGATTGCAACACCGTTAGCAATCCATTGATATGTCAGACCTAAACCGCCGTTTGTAACCTGGGCATCAACAGTAAGCTGTGGCATGTCGCCTTCACACACAACTACATTTGTAGGTTGAGTATTTATTTGTATGCCCGGGTATGGTGACAAACCGAATGTATCGGATGTTACATCGTTGCAATGAGACCTTACAGTCACAAAATATGGACCGGTGTAATCGGAAGGATTAATATTTCTGATGCCAAGAACATTGGATTTAGTTCCGGAATAGTGTGCATTATCCTGTAAAGCAACAGGTGGAGCACCCTTGTACCACTGGAATTCAGGACTGAATAACGGCGGGTCATTCAATAAGGTATCTCCCCATGCATGTACTTCGACATCGAATACAACCGATTTTCCTAAGTCGGCAACAGAGGTTTGAGGCTGTTTTGTAATTCTTACCGGTGAAAGTACCTCAACAGTTACTGTACTAGTTGTTATTGGGAACACACCGATACCGCTGACAACACATTTGTAAATGCCTGCCATATTGAAGTTCAATGGTGTTAAGGGCAAGATTGATGTATTGAATGACGGGTTATCTGTTAATGTCATGGCTTTATCATCCTTGTACCATTGGTATGTTACCGGTACGCCATTAGTCAGAAACGCTGCAACTCTTAAGTCATGTCCGGTTGCACCGAAACAATCGTTTATTCCCATCGGTTGAGTCATGATTGAAAGTGTCGGAGTCAGGTTCAAAGCACCTGCATAATACACCGGTTGGCCTCCTGAATTTGACCTGTCTTTGCCGTCTGCATCATAACGCTCGAGATTTGCCGGAACAATACCTGCACCTAAGATTGATACTAAAGTGTTTGTCCAGTACAAATCTGTATAGAATGATTGGAAGTGCAAATCAGTCGGTGAAACGAATGCACGGTCGGCATATAAGGAGCCGCCGTCTTCAGGATTGGCATAGAATCTCCAGTTGCCCATCGTACCCATCGAATCGAGTCCGTAAATATTATTTACAACTCTTACACCGTTACCATTATACGATGCCCAAATTGTTCCACTCGATGGAGAAGCCAATGAGAAGAAATCATTTTGGTTGGCATTGTATAATCTGTTGTCGGGCGTATTGACAACCATTGCTTTTGCAATACCTTTGTTAATAATAATATTTCTCCAGATGTATGAAGTATTTGCCGGGTATGTACCGCCGGTAAAGTCAAAATATCCGGCTCCCCAGCCGATTGTCAATGATGATGAACCCATGCTGATAGTATTATACATTATCAAGTTGTTGAATGAATTGATTGAGTATATTCCGTAAGCATCATATCCTGCTACACGGTTATTAGCAATTTTACTACTTTTTGCACTTGTTAATGATATACCAACTAAGTTTGGTCCGCCTTGATTAGGTGGATTGCTCAAAATAACAACATTATCATTTAATGTAACATTTGACGTGTTTACCAAATTAAGACCGGTACCCAGATTATTAACCGTAATTCCATTGTTTTGAATCAATAATCCTCCACTCAATGGACGATTTGGATCTGAGGTATTATCAATTTTTATTCCGCCGATTGCAAATGGAGCAAGATTCTTTGTTAATGTCATATTCTGGTTGTTCTGAACCAGAGCATTGGTAACACCTTCAAGAACGATGCCGCTTGCATCGGTGATATTTGTAATCGAGTTGTTTGTTACAATAACAGAATCCGGATTCGCGGCAGTATGAACTACACGAATTGCTGCCTGGTTGGCACTTCCTAATGGGTCACCAACTATACCGGTTATATTATTATTTGTAAAAACTGATGAGTTAAAGGATAAAATTCCTATATTCGGATAAATCGCTCCCTGAGGAGAAATTGTATTACCTGTAAACATAACGCTATTCCCAACGTAATGTCCGTTTACATCCAATTGAACACCTTCCCAGCTTTGACCAATAAATTGGTTGTTGGTAATGCTTAAATTTCTTGCATGGGTTTCGGTATTCTCGAATAATCCGACTGAACCGTGATAGAAATAGTTATTATTCAATGTCAATTTTGAAGAATTATTCAGATACATCAAGGCATATTCGACTGTTTTCCTTGTTGCAGGAGGACCATCGGCAATACCCTCGAAGTAACAATTGTTGAACGTAATATTATTCGAACCGTCAATATAGAATAATCTTCCCCTCGTTCCGGGGCTATTCTCGAATACTTTGAAATTCAGATTATTAAACGTAACATTAGGTACGCCTGAAATTCTAAATAACGAGTTATCCTCTGTAGGATTATTTGTAAATTGATATTCTATCCAAACTGCATCCTCCGGTAATGTTGACACCGGTGAAACAATCAAAGGACTATTCATCGGGTTTACGAATGTATACAATTTTATCTGACCCATATAAGGAGTAGGCTGTTTGTCAATCAGGAAAGTCACAGGAAGACCCGAGTAACTATTAATACCACCGCCTGATATAAACAGGAATGCAGTTTTAACATCCGGGAAGTCCCTGTTGAGTCCTACATAATATGTTGTGCCTTCATTCAACCTCGGAGCCTCAATCAATGAAGTTTGATTATTAGTCATAACATCTTCAGGTTGGAATGAAGCAGATGTAAATGAACATGATGCATCTATTGTATAGAGCGGTAATCCTGCTATCCAGGATATCGAGGCGCTTCCAATAGTTATATCCATAGAAGTTGACGGAGTAATCGTAAACGATGACGGCGACATTGCCGAAGGCGGAACTTGTATACCACCCACCGGTATACCGTTCACATCATAATTGCAAGTAATATCATAAGCATGGAAGTTTCTTCCGCCGTGATTATATATCCTTAGCACTATAGGCACAACCGTTCCCGTACCGGTATTTTGGATACCGCCGTTAGGTGGCGTAACATCAATATCATCGAGAATGAAATCACCATTCGAAGGAGCAGTTGATTTTTGTTGTACTCTGGTTGAAGTATTATTAGCCAGGTTTACTTCAGCAGGAAGTCCTGCAGCTACCAGCGAACAATTTATTGTAAAATTACCAAAAGGTCCGTTTTCAGTATTTGCATAGGCGAAATTGAGACCGCTTACGTTAAATTGTATTGGAGCGTCTAAAGGATTTTCTGTTCCTACCCATGGAATCACAATAGTCCCCGAAGCTGCCCCGCCTGTAACCCAAGTCGTTAGGGTTGCACTTGTAAAGGCATAAGCTCCCGAAGGTGCGGCGTTATTAACCTGTACCAGGAAGTTCTCGCCGGTACCCGGTAATTGGAAACCCGGTGGATTTACATGTGTGGTCCTTGTAATGGATACAATATTTGCATCGAAAGGAGCCTGTATATTAAATACGTCCGAATTATTCGCCGAAATCTGGTCGGTTCTACCTGAAGCCGCAGTAAATGCCGCAGTTGGCGTTACTCTTTCATATCCTGCATTTGCATGCCATACAATCGGCATAGCAGGAGAAACCAAAGTTAATGTAGTGGAATTACCCGGAAGTATCGGGAAAGTTCCCGTACCGTTGAAAGGATTACCAATTACAGGGCTGGTATAATAAGTTCCTGCGGTCACATCATTTAAAGTATACTGGAACTGAAGGTCAGTAATGCTTATATCCCTTGCTCCCCTGTTCCTTGTAACAACTTTTAAAGGATAATTAGGACCAAGACCTGGAAATACAACACCGACAGTATTATCAAGAGTACTGTTAATTGAAATATCATTCAATATTGGAGTAACCGCAATTGATAAAGTGTTATTTGCAGGAGTATTATCCGGCAGATTAGCACCGGCTGGTGTACTTGCAACAGTTGCTGTAACTGTCATTGCATTGAAAGGACCGTTTAACGGGTCAGCATAGCAAAACATCAAGCCTGTAGATGTACCATTGCCAACCTGGACATTTTGGGTAGTATTGTTCCCCATTGCCCCAAAAGTCTGAACCATTGGTGTTGACCATGTGCTTCCTGTTACCGATAATGTAACAGTACCGCTTGCGAGGGCAGCGCCTAAATCGGAAATAGAAACATTATATCCCTGATGCTGGTCGAAATAAACAGGTGCTGCTGCACCATTGATATTTGTTATACTATTTACTTGTGTATCTACTCTCGGTAATACCCAGTCAATTTCTATCGTAGGCGTATAA
>JBEKWK010000053.1:0-11703 GCA_049513175.1 FCB group bacterium | reverse complement strand
ATTCAGGGCATATTCGAAGGCTCCCTGGGCTAAACCCAAGCCCATCGCGGCAATTGATAGCCTGCCGTTATCGAGTGTGCCAAGCATCTGGTGAAAGCCGTCACCCCTTTTGCCTAAAATATTTTCTTTAGGAACTCTGCAATCGGTAAAATATAATTCACTTGTATTGGAGGCTCTCCACATTAATTTATGTTTCATCTGCTTCAGTTCAAAGCCGGGTGTCCCGTTTTCTACAAGAAAGCAGGATAATTCTTTTCTTCCGCCACCCTTGTCCCCCGTTACGGCAAGAACCGTTGAGCCGAGAGTAATATCGGTCGAGGCATTTGTTATAAATATTTTCGAGCCGTTTATAACCCAGTTGTCACCATCTTCAACAGCGGTAGTTTTAGTATTTCCAGCGTCAGAGCCAGCCTCCGGCTCAGTCAAGCCGAAACCCCAGAGATGTCCTTCTGCCAGCTTGGGTAAATATTTTTTCTTCTGCTCTTTATTCCCGTAATAATAAAGCGGACCTACACCAAGGGAATTATGAGCCGCAATGGTAGCAGCATGAGAACCGTCAATTCTTGCCAATTCTTCTACGACAATAATATACGAGACATAGTCCAGACCACAACCGCCGTACTCTTCGGGGATAAATGCCCCGAGAAAACCCATTTCCGCCATTGCTTTGGTTAGTTCGTATGAGAATTCTTCTTTCTCATCTAATTCTTTTGCTTTCGGCTTTATAAGCTCTTCTGCAAATTTCCTGACAGTATCCCTCATCAGGATTTGCTCTTCTGTTAGATTTCTGTTCATTGACATAATTACACCTGAAAATATAAAATTTAGAATTCTTTATTTTTAATAATTTATTTTCAAAGGACAAAAATTAAATATTATATTTTTATATCTAAATTTATTAAGATAGAAAACATTCAAAAATACAAATTTATAATAATCAAATATCTTAAAAAATTAGTCATAAATATTTTATAATGTACACAAAATGTTATTTCAATCTTCTTCGTTACTCTCCTCTGAAGTAATAATATTTCTCTCATTAATTCTGCAAATTGCCTGGAAATTGCAATAATCACATGCTCCAGGTTTCGGTTCAACGGGAAAATTACCGTCCGATATTTTAAAAGCAATTTGTTTTGCAAATTCTATCGTATTATTCAATGTTTGCTCTATGTTTGAATCAGTATAAGCTCTTTTTTGCTGAGGAGAAAGATACATATTGACTAAGTGATTCGATTCCGTCAATAATAAAAACTTAACAGCCTTTACAGGGTCCTGCTCAATATCAAAATTTGGTCTTAAAGCATAATAAATTCCTCCGGAAGGCTCTGCATCCACTGTGTATTCATTGGTTAAAATTTTCTTAGCCGCATAAAGATATAAAGGTACCTGGAAAGATGTTCCATTTTCAATTTCCTTTTTAGAAGGAACATTTCCAAGTGTAGATTTATAATCTGCAATAAGCAATTGAAAAGTTCCTTCAGCTTCTCTTAGTTCAACCCTGTCAATTTTTCCTCTTAATTTCAAGCCTTCTGCAAGTTCCACAGGAGGAATTTCAGTATCAGGATTTTTAGGATTGTGAAAACCGAAACCGAATTCAAATAGTGCAGGTTGAAAATCCCATCCCTGAGCGGCTCTTTGCAGTTCCAGTTTTAGCCAGATTTCAAGATAGCCGGGTTTATCTTTTGTACCCATCAATTCTTCCTCTTCAAGTTTGAAGAAAGGATGCTCATAGCGTATTTTATTTATTTCCTCGTTTGCAATTTCAAAAAGCTTAACTTTGTAAAATTCTTCTTTGCTTAAATCTAATCTGACTTTTGCTAATGAAGGCAGTCCTTTTAATTTTGGAGAAGAGATAATTTCAGTTTCATTGTTGGATAATTCTTGTGACTGAATTTCTCTATAAAACCTGTATAATATCTGATGGAACAGATTTCCTTTTTCTATTGGCGACAGGTCAAATTCAGGTTTATCTTCAGCTTTAATATTTAAAATTTTCTCGACGAAATATTTAAAAGGACAAGAGGCATAGGTATCAAAATCTGATATGGAAAATGGCGATTCCGGATTTCTTACGTGCAAAACATCCGTTAAATCTGTTAAATCAAGTTTAACTTTTGCTTCTTCTTCAGTTCTTTTCCTACTGATAAATTTCTTTATATAATCCGAAGATTTCTGAAAGCTGTAATTCTCAGCAATTTGGTCTAATCCTTTTTTAAGATTTTCATTTTTTGAATCATTCCTGATTGTCCTACCCAGCAATTCTAAATATTCACTTTCGTTTGCTATCGAATTTAAAAATTCAAGATTTTGAAAATTTTGTTTTTTATTTTCATCATCAGAAATTTGAGTTACTGAATTTAGCGAAGTCATATCGTAAATACAATTATCCTCTTCAAGTGATGTTATTTTCAAAAGAGCATCAATAAACGGCGAACGGATATTTTCTTCTGTTTCCTTATATTTTGGATATGTAATGTAAATCTGCTTTTTCCCTGAATCCAACATTTCAGGTGCATTTGTCATAAATTGATAAAATAGAATTTTTTCCGAACGTATATGTCTTTCTTCAGGATTATTGAGGGTATCAGAACTATCAAATTCCTTACCTAAGAAAGATTCTAATTTATATGCCATAGGAAAATCCCCGTCAATGGCTCCGCACAGAATCATCACTTTAAATGGAATACCCCGTGTTTGCTCAATCGCAGTAATTGTAGCACCGTAATTTTGCTTCTCTTTTATTTGGTATCTTGCACCTGTTACAGTTGTACTAAGCATCTGAACAAGTTTTTCAAGTTTAAAAGTTTGTTCGGATTTCCTTTCTTCAATTATAAAAACCATTTCATCGAGTATTTCAATAAGAGCAACAAAAGCCCTTGTGTCTTTTTCTACCTCTTCAAGTAGAAAAGTAGTCTCAATTTCACCAAGACTAGTGGATACAGTTTTAATGTATTCATAAAATTTGAGAATGTTTTCTTTCAATTTGAATTTATTTATAATTTCATTTTTAATAAGACTGCAAAATTCCTGTGCAGTGAATGTTTTTAGAGAAGGTATTAATTTTGTGAATGCTTCAAAATCTTCCAATGCTCTTTTTGTATTCTTCAATTCCTCATTCATATTGGATAAATCAAAAGTATCGGAGCTTGTATATTGAGACATAGTTCCGGTTAATTTGCTAAGAGCATCAATCCGTGCATAGAGACGTGATTTCCAACCTGCAGTGCTATATGTTTCACCCCCCTTGATTCTAAGATTAAGAGCAGTGTTGTATAAATTCAATCCATCAATAGGGACAGCTTTTCCATTTTTATCCTTCTTCTCGAAAGTCAGATAAGGGCTTTGCAATGATTTATAAACATCGTTAATTCTATATCCTTTTACCGTCACATCAAGTATTGTGAAAACTGCGATTACAACCGGTGATTTGGCAAGAGAAAATCTATCGCTGATATTTGCAGGCACCTTATAAATTGAAAAATATTCCCTGAATAATGTAGTATAGATATCCGGTTGACGCATTGCAATGCATATTTCCGAAATTGGGATACCCTGCTTCAGGTGCAGGTATCGCACCAATTTTGTAATTGCTTTTACTTCTTCCAGTTGGCTTTCAAATGCAAAGATTTTTACTATTTCTGAGAAATTAGGATTTTTATATTCTTTTTCTGCTTTGAATAGCCATTTTTTTAAATATTCCGATCTTGGTAAAGAAAAGTCAATCTCAGGTGACAAGGATACAGATAGTTTCTCATTTTCTTCAATGGGATAAAGTTTATAACCCTGATTTGTGAGTCTGAAAATGTTGTCTTCGAGATTACCGAACAGCGGTCCGTTATTTGTAGAATAATCAATCTGGATACCGTAAGGGATTTCACTTTTCGCAAACAATGTGATAAACTCAACCTCAGGAATCTTAAACTCGCTGAATCCATATAGCAGTATTCGCGGCTTACCGGGGAAGATTGAATCGAGGATTTTATAATTTATTTTTTTATTCCTAATATCTAATTCTTTCTCATTAATATCTTCTGAACTTGTTAGTAATTTAATAGTTACTTTTAATAATTCGGGAAAATCCAGAAATTTGTCTTCCAGAATTTTTTGATATGCTTCATAGAGTGATGCTATATCACGCATCTTTAACAAATCATAATTTTTATTTTTAGTTTCTTCAGCATTACTAATTTCTTGATTTAAATTTTCAACTGTAATCCCGTCCTCTTTCAAACCGAAAACTACATTAGATAGACGTTCCAAAATGACAGGAGAAATATTTTTCTCTTTTTGCTGAAAGAATTTTAAATCCGCTTTTTCAGCCGCTTCCTCAAATAAGGCTAACCTATATGCATCTGATATAATCCTGTATCTTTTTTTTTCTTCAATTTTATTAAAGCAATTCTTTATAAAAGTATCTAATGAAAATATATTCAACTTAGTAGCAGGTTTCCTATGCAAATTAAAATAATCCCTGACAGCTTTCATCTGATAATACCTGACCAGCTTATTCGTTGGAACAACCAATACAAATGATTGAAGTGCATCTTCAGCAACGGCTTTTTCAATAATAGCCTCCGGTGTAGTCAGGGTGGCTTGATTATAGAAAGCATTATTGCATATTAATTGGGGCATTGTGAAAGCTAAATTGTTTTTTTAACATAATTCGGTTACAATTTAAAAAAAACAAGCTTATGTTTTAGCTTAAAATTAATAAATTTGTGATTAATTAAATATTTCGTATGTTCATGTTTAATTTTTTTGTTTTTCCTGAAAATTAATCACGATAATTCTTATTACTTAGACTTATCAGCAACATCAGAATAGAACAAGTTAATTTATTTATAAATATTAGGAGTATATTATGGTTGGTATAGTTGGTTATGGTGCTTATGTTCCTGCATTCCGGATAAAAGCTTCCACAATAGCATCCCAATGGGGAGATGATATTGTTGCTATTGAAAGGGGTTTGCTGATGAAGGAAAAAACAGTGCCTGGGCAAGATGAGGACACAATTACTATTGCTATTGCAGCAGCAAAAAATGCTGTGAAGCGTGCCGGAATTAATCCGCAGGAAATCGGTGCTGTATATATCGGCTCTGAGTCACATCCTTATGCAGTCAAGCCTTCGGGAACTGTATTAATAGATGCTCTTGGTATCGGTCCTCATGTACATGTCGCTGATTTTGAATTTGCCTGTAAGGCAGGTTCAGAGGCTATGTTTGTGGCATACAGCCATGTAAAATCTGAAAATATGGACTACGCCATGGGAATCGGTGCTGATACTTCTCAGGGTGCTCCGGGTGACGCATTAGAGTATTCAGCTTCGGCAGGTGGTGCAGCATATATATTTGGGAGAAAAAATGTAATTGCCGAAGTTTTATATACAAATTCGTTTACCAGCGATACAGCAGATTTTTGGAGACGTGAATACCAGCATTATCCTCGTCATGGTGGAAGATTCACCGGTGAGCCAGCTTATTTCAAACATATTCTCGGTGCAGGTGCTAATCTTTTAGAAAAATCAGGCATGTCTGCAAAAGATTTTAAATATGCAGTTTTCCATATGCCAAATGGTAAATTCCCGTTAAAAGCAGGCAAAACTCTTGGTTTCACGAGTGAACAAATGGAACAGGGATGGGTAGTGAACTTGATGGGAAATACTTATTCCGGTTCATCACCGACAGGATTATCTGCAATACTTGATGTTGTTAAACCCGGTGAAAAAATATTTATGGTATCTTTTGGTTCAGGTGCCGGCAGCGACGGTTTTATTTTCCAGGCTACCGATAAAATCACAGCAGTTCAGGACAAAGCTCCTAAGACTCGTGATATGCTGAACGGCAAAAAGATTTATCTCGATTACGGGAAATATGTCGCTTACAGGAAGAAAATAAGATTTAATGAATAAGCCGAATTTAAAAAAATGAAAACATTTAATAATATATTAAGGAGAAAATAAAATGCGCGATGTCGCAATAATAGGTGTTGGCATGACAAGATTCGGCGAGCTTTGGTCCCAGGGAATCCGGGATATGTTTGCCGAAGCGGCTTTGAAAGCCATGAAAGATGCCCATATCGAGAAAATTGATGCTTTATATGTAGGCTCTATGTCCAGTGGTCTTTATACATACCAGGAGCATATTGCTTCAGTTATGACAGACTATATAGGGCAAAGGGGAGTTCCGGGTGTTAGGGTAGAATCAGCCTGTGCCTCCGGTGGTTTGGCAGTCAGGTCTGCTTATATGGAAGTAGCCTCAGGAATGAGTGATATTGTTCTTGCCGGAGGTGTTGAGAAAATGTGGGATGCCGACGATGGCACTTTTATTTTAGCAACTGCATCTGACCAGGAATGGGAAGCATATAACGGGGTAACTTTCCCGGGTTTATACGCAATGATGGCAAATGCCTATATGCACAGGTACGGTCTGACTCGTGAAGAATTAGCACAGGTTCCTATCAAAAATCATAAACATAGTGTTAATAATCCAAATGCCCAATATCCTTTTGAGATGGATTTGAAAACAGTGCTTACGTCATCAATGGTAGCAGATCCTTTGAGATTAATGGATTGCTCTCCGATAACGGATGGTGCGGCGGCTGTAATACTTTGTCCTCTTGAAAGAGCAAAAGAATTTACAAAAAACCCTGTTAAAATTCGTGCAATAGGTGCTGCAACCGGACCAATCGCATTGCATGACCATAAGGATTTAACAAGATTGGATGCTGTTCGTCTCGCGGGTGAAAGAGCTTATAAAATGGCAAAGCTTAAACCATCGGATATTCCTTTTGTCGAAGTACATGATTGCTTCTCGATAGCGGAAATAATCGTTGCTGAAGAACTCGGCTTCTTTGATTACGGCAAGGGAGGTAAGGCGATTGCGGAAGGTCAGGCAACCTATGGAGGTAAAGTCGTTATTAATCCGAGCGGCGGTTTGAAAGCAAAAGGTCATCCTGTCGGTGCTACAGGTGTTGCCCAGATAATCGAAGTTGTCGAGCAATTACGCGGCGATGCAGGTAAGAGGCAGGTAAAAGATGCAAAATTCGGAATGACTCAGAATATGGGTGGTTCCGGTGGCAGTTGTGTTGTTCATATATTGGAGGGAATATAATATGTCAATAAGTCCAAGATATACACGTGAAATTCCGCATAGATACAGACTTGAAGCCCAAAAATTCAAATGTGGCAAAGTTACTCTTGCAAACAGGTATGTATGTCCCGATTCCGAATGTACGGAATTTGAAAATATTACTTTAAAAGGAACCGGTACAATTTTATCTTTTACTGTGATTTATATTGCAGCCGATGCATTCGCAAGGCAAACACCATTTGCAGTTGCTATTATTGAAACCGATGAAGGCTGCCGGCTGACAGCTCAGGTCGTGGATTGCAATCTGGAAGATGTAAAAATCGGCGCCAAAGTTGAGCTTATTTTCAGAAAAATTACTGAAGAAGGCGGTTCCGGCATTATAAATTACGGCTACAAAGCTATACTGGTTTAATAATAATAAATTCGTTCCCAGGCACTTCACTTGGGAACGAGGTAATATTTTATATTTTTGAAAATATTAAAAATGTAAATGTTATGATTTTTTTGCAGTGTAATTTTTTATTATATGAATTCGAAACAAAGAAAAACTCTTGAAAAAATATTTGATGTACCAACTCGTTCTGATATAGAATGGAAGGACATAACAAATTTTTTAGAGGCTTTGGAAGCCGAAATTACCGAAGGTAGAGGTTCAAGAGTGAGAATAGAATTGCATGGAGTCAGAGCAGTTTTTCATAGACCTCATCCTAAAAAGGAGACTGATAAAGGAAGTGTAAATTCAATGAAAAGATTTTTAACTGAAGCAGGAGTAACAATTAATGAAATATAAAAATTACATAGCCGAAATAGAATACGATGAAATGAATGAAATATTTCATGGAGAGGTGATTAATATTAGGGATGTTATTACGTTTCAGGGAAGTTCTATTTCTGAATTGAAAAAGGCTTTTAAGGATTCTATAGATGATTATATAGATTTCTGTTTAGCAAGAAAAGAAAAGCCGGATACACCATTTTCCGGTCTGTTAACTTTTCATATCCCTTTACAAAAACAAAAAGAAATTTATAATAAAGCAAAAACTTCCGGCAAAAAATTTGACGAATGGATTCTACAGAAATTAAATGTATGAAATTTACATTCTAAATTACCCAATAGTTTTAGAAAATCCTGTTTGCTTACATAATAAACACGCCAAAATAATGCTCAAATGTTTTTAGCTTTTCAGGAATTACTTTTACTTCGAATATTACGCCATCGTCTTTATCATTTCTGCTTATTATATCCGAGTTTGAATAGAGCTTTGATATTAAATCCATCGAAGAATAGGGAAGAAGAATTTTGTATTGTTTGCTCTGCTCATCATATTTCCTTTGCATCAGGTCTTGCAGATTTAATATATTCATTCCTTTCATTGCGGATACAAAAATACAGCCCGGATACTCATTTTCTATACTTTTCAATTCTGCAATATCTTCAATCAAATCAATTTTATTAAATACAAGTAGCGTTGGTTTTTCCGATAATTTCAGAAATTCGAGAGTATCATCTACAACCTTTATATGCTCCCTGAAATATTTATGTGAAACATCAACGACATGGATTAATATATCTGCATCAGCCGCTTCCGCAAGAGTGCTTCTGAATGAAGCTATAAGATGAGTAGGGAGCTTTCTAATAAATCCTACAGTATCCGATAGCAAACCCTTCTGCCCGTTTGGAAAATTGAAAGCTCTTACTGTTGTATCTAATGTTGCAAACAGTTTATCCTCTACAAATACTGAAGCATCCGAAATAGTATTCATCAATGAGGATTTTCCTGCATTTGTATAGCCGATTAGGGAGAATCTCGGTAGCGAAGCACGTCCTTTTTTCTGCTGTTCTTTCTGGACAGAAATTTCTTTAAGCTTATCTTTCAACCTTTGAATTTTCATTCTCAAGGCTCTACGGTCAGTTTCAATCTGCGTTTCACCGGGTCCTTTCGTACCAATGCCTCCATATTGCTTGGAAAGGTGCGTCCACATTTTAGATAATTTAGGAAGCAGGTATTGAGATTGGGCAAGCTCTACCTGGGTTTGTGCCTCAAGTGATTTCGCATGCTTTGCGAAAATATCAATTATCAATCCGCTCCTGTCAATGATTTTGACTTCTAATTCATTTTCGAGATTTCGAAGCTGTGAAGGCGATAAATCATCATCGAAAATAACAAGAGTAATCTCTTTGGTTTCAATTAAAAATTTTATCTCTTCAATTTTCCCTTTGCCGACTATGGTAGCCGGATTAGGGGCAGCCAGTTCCTGGTAAACTTTTTCTATAATCTCCGCACCGGCAGTATCGGCAAGTGATTCAAGCTCGTTCAAATGCTCGAAGGCAAGCTCGCGGTCTGTGCCTTTTTTCCCGAATGCTATTGCAATTGCTTTTTCTTTTTGAATTGTAGTATCGTACAAATTAGAACCTAATAAAATATATAATACTTATCATTCACGTTTTGACTCTAAAAATATTGAAATAGAATAGAAATATAAATTTATAACAACCATTTTTTTTGCAATTTTGTAATCTTATTTCAAATAAATTTTCAATATATAATGAATATAGTTGCAATAGTCGGCAGACCTAACGTAGGCAAATCCACCCTCTTTAACCGCATTGTCGGGAGGAAGGATGCCATTGTCGAAGATACTCCCGGCGTTACACGCGATAGAATTTACGGAGAGTCCGAATGGAACGGCAAGGATTTTATCCTGATTGATACCGGCGGCTTCATTCCCGGCAGTGAGAACGTGATGGAAAGGTCAATCAGGGAGCAAGCTTATATTGCAATCGAAGATGCTGATGTTATCTTGTTTCTCTGCGATGGTAAGGAAGGCATCACTCCGTTTGACATTGACATCGCTACAATATTAAGAACATCAAAAAAGCCGGTGGTTCTCGTTATTAATAAATGCGACAATGAAAGACAAGATGCAAATTCTTATGAGTTTCACAGTCTCGGTGTTGGCGACCCTTTTCCGATTTCTTCGGCAAACGGCAGAAATACAGGTGATTTCTTAGATAAGATTACCGAACATCTCAAAGCAATTGAATCCGATGAAAAAGATGAACGCCTAAAAATTGCTGTTGTCGGCAAACCGAATGTCGGAAAATCCAGTTTGACAAATGCTTTACTGGGCAAGAACCGCTCTATTGTTACAGACATTCCCGGCACGACGAGAGATGCAATAGACAGCGAGCTTAAATACTATGGTCAGGATATTGTTCTCATTGATACTGCAGGGCTGAGGAAGAAAAGCAGGATTAAGGAGAATATCGAGCTGTACAGCGTTATCCGCACAACAAAAGCTATCGAAAGATGCGATGTTGCGGTTGTCGTTCTCGATGCAACTATCGGGCTTGAAGACCAGGACAAGAAAATTATTAACCAGGTTACCGATGCACGAAAGGGAGTAATTATCGCTGTCAATAAATGGGACCTTATTGAAAAAGACAGCAAGACTGCCGATGATTACACAAAGAATATCAAAGAACTGATGAAAACTCATACATACATTCCCGTTGTTTATATTTCTGCTTTGACGAAACAGCGAATAACTAATGTAATTGAAATAGCGAAAAAAATAAAAGAACGCAGAGGGAAACGAATTTCAACTTCAAAACTGAATAAAATTATGCTTCCAGAACTTGAGCGAACGCCGCCTCCTGCAGTACATAGCAAAGATTTGAGGATTAATTATATCACCCAGGTCAGGACGGAACCGCAGGTCTTCGCATTCTTCTGCAATTTTCCCCAATTAATCCCTGATTCTTACAAGCGCTTCATGGAGAACACATTCAGAAGGCTCTTCGATTTTGAAGGCACTCCCATTTCATTTATTTTCAGAAAGAAAAATAAAGACTGGGTGGAAATGCACGAAGAATAACTCTAATTAAGAATTAAGAATTAATAATTAATAATTATCTCAGTTGTTAGTTGTTAGTAGAATTTGTCATTCAGAACGAAGTGAAGAATCCAGAATATTTAATTTTTTAAATCAAGCCTGAATGCAATTTACTCATTTACATCTTCTTTTTCTTCTATGTGTGTCAGCTTGACGAGTTCGATAGAGCGGTCGGTGCGTTTTAGTATTTTGCAGTTATAATCATCGAGAACAATAATTTCGTTTGTTTCGGGAATTCTACCGGTAACGCTTGTGAGCAAGCCGCCGACAGTTTCGTAATCGTCGCTTTCGGGAAGCGGTATGGGAAGCACATCATTCGTATCGTCAATAGTGGCGGAAGCTTTTATATTAAATTCCGTATCATTCAACTTTTCGATAAGCGGTAATTCCTCGTCATATTCATCCTGAATTTCACCGAATATTTCTTCTATAATATCCTCGAGCGTAACTAATCCAGCTGTACCGCCGAATTCGTCTAACACTATAGCGACATGTATTCTTCGCTTTTGCATATCGTGAAGCAGAACATTTATTTTCTGGTCTTCATGAACAAAATATGCCGGACGCAAAATATCATTGACGGAGCTGATTTTATTTTGCTTCATAATGTTGATTAAATCTTTTGCATATATAAGCCCGATTATATTATCAATGGAATCTTTATACACGGGCATCCGCGAATAGCCTTCGGTAATGAATTTATCCACTATCTCAT
>JBEKWK010000052.1:0-11733 GCA_049513175.1 FCB group bacterium | reverse complement strand
CGCAATATTTAAAGCCTTTTGTGATAATTTTAATGATTCTCCTGGTGAAGATACAACCATTGATGAAGCTACATCTATCAATATTTCAGCTTCATTGCGGTTCCCGGAATTATTGTTATTATTATTTCCTTTTTCGATATTATTATTTGCCACTAAAGGCAAAACAAAAAATATCTGAAATAATAATATTTCTAAGATTCTATTCTTTATTTTCATGTTTATCCTCTATTTGACTTTTTGATTTTTCATTGAATTCGGCTCTAATAGCGAGTCTCAGCTTATTAATTAGATCCTCAAAAAATTCAAGTTTAGCATTGTCCATTTCTTGATTCACTTCATTTAACAGCTCACCTTGGTTTAACATAGTTACATATTGTTTACTTTTTAATATTTCACCTATTGGATTATTAGCATACATTGAACCCTCACAGGTTAAAATCCAATCTGTATTGCATCCGGAACGATTTAATATTGTAATAAAACTTAGGTCAGGAACTACATTTTCATAAAGAGTATTTTTCAAATCTTCAAGATTAATATCCATTAAAAGAGCAAAATTATTTAATGAGCCGTAATTTTCATTTATCCATTTAATTATTCTTTTATATGGCGTGCTTGTATCAATAATTTCCTGAATCTCAGTATGATTACTAAGCTCATAACCTTTGGGATTTTTTGCATACATAGATCCCGTGCCGTTTATTAGCCAATCTATAGAAACACCGGCTATATTGAATTTATTAAGAACATCAACACCAGGGGACACTTTACCTGAAAGATACCTATTTAAAGCTGTAATATCTATATTTGCTTTTTCAGCGAATTCCTTTTGAGTTTTGTAGTTATTCTCAATAAATATCTTTAAACGTTCAGTTAGTTTCATAAAATTGACATATATGTATATTTTTTAAGGAAAAATTGACATATTTGTATATTTTTATAATTCAATGATTTATAAAGTTAAATCTACAAAATAAATTTAAATTTTTCAAGTTTTTTCTTGCTTGCTTGATAAAATAATAATTTATTTTAATTCATAATGTAATCAAAATAAATCTTTAAAGCCTGAACTACATTATCTTTATCTCATTTTCTCTGGAAATTTCAAAGTATTCTTTAAATTTATTTATAAAAAACTCAAATTTTATTTGGAAAATACAAATAGTTTTATTAAATTAATACTGAATTTAATCTAAGTGATTGAATTTATATGATTTATTGACATATATGTCAATTTTCCCTTAAAAAATATACATATATGTCAATTTCCCAACTTTTTTAGGAATATAATTTAAAATAGATTATTTTTTACTCTTTTTTTTGAAATCTTACTTAGAAACATCTACTGCAGAAACGTTTAGCTATAATATAATATTAATGTTAAAATGAATTATGGGAGAAATACCATGAAAACAAAAATAATTTTATCATTGTTTGTGATTATAATCACAATTATATTACTCAATACACAGAGAGCGGCGGCACAGGTATATTCACCGCCGGATAGCTGCTTGAAAATGATAGTGCCAAATCAGGGAGGGAACGGGTATTATGAAAATCCAGATAGTGTCAAAGTTGATTCATGTTTAGATTCTCCTACTTTTGGGAAAATCTATACAAAAAAGTATTTTAGTTTTTATACACCAAATAAATATATATTTACTATTATTCCTTTACCAAATGATACTATCGTAGGATGGGAAGCAATTGATAATAAATATATCAAAACAAAACAAGAATTTGAAGAAATGGGAAAAATTTATGGAAAATTTTATATTAAAAGATTTGATACTCCAATTGATTCAGTGCATTTAAAATATCCAATCTTTTATTTATGGTTCGATAGAAATAATATGGTTGATAGTATAGTTATAGTCGGAAATAGAATTGACAATATTACAGAAGTTACATTAGAAAGTAAATGGGGAACTGTATCAGTAAAAGAAATAAAAAATAACAAATATGACTTTAATATCAATCCAAATCCTGCAAATGAGAATATTATAATTGACATTACGGATAAAGACATTTTATCTTATTCTGAATTAAATTTAATAAATTATTTAGGGATTATTATTAAGAAATTTAACAATAATAATCAAAAAATCATTATAAATATACAGAATTTACCAAATGGCATATATTTTATAAAAATAAATAATATAATAAAGCCTTTTATAATAATGAGGTAAGATATGAAAAAGATTACAAATGTTTTAGTAATTATTATAATAATTGTTTGTACTACAAATATCATATTTTCAAATGATTGTTTAAAAATGGAATTGCCGAATGATGGTTCCACTTATGGAAAATCATCAGTAAATTTTAACCCAGATTCAGTAATGATAGATACTTGTACTAATTCTCCAACATATAACTTGCGTTTTGTAAAAAATTTTAACATAATTTCAAATGATTATTTTTTTATTACCAAACCATTAGTTGAAGGAAATATATATACAATTTATGACATAGATTCAATAAATTATTTTGAATTTTATACATATTTAAAGGAACTTGAAAATAAATATGGTAATATTACCTTTAAAAGAAGTGAATTACCAATCGATTCTGTATGCCTAAAATACCCGGAATTTCAAGTATTTTTAAATGATTATTTTTGTTTTGATTCTCTAAAATTTGATTTAATAGATAGTATAGAAATTAAAGCAGTGAATATTCGTAAAAAACCTGAAAAACAATTATATTATGCTGTACCAATAAGTGAAATAGGATTAGTACCAAGAATGGACATTGAAAGTATAGAAGATAAGATTTTCTTGCATGGTGTTGATGGCACCCCTAAAAATAAGTATGAAAATGATAGAATTTGGGTGAAGAATTATCATCCTTTAGGTTTCCATTGGAATATATATACACTAAAATGCCCTTTAGCGTGGGAAATAACTACCGGAAATTTTGGAAATTCAGGAACTTTAACACCTATTACAATAGCATTATCTGAATGGGATGATGGAAATCATGTATTCCATAAAGAATTTAGTAATGGAATAAATAATTATAAATATAACTTTCTTTGTACGCAATTAAATGGGAATATAGGAGATATAGATTTATCATTAAAAGGAGGTAATAAATTTTCTAGTTTTTTAAATACTAACCACAATGGTCATCCAATACAGGATGTATCAGAAGCAATAGCACCAATTGACGGTAATCCGATGGTAGGAACAGCACCAAACGCACAGGCAATGCTTTTACAAACCTGGCAGGCATATTTGTATGATACAGACCAAAATTTAACTAATGACAATATTAATGTACGACATATTCCTGATATTATTAGTAGCAGTACGGGTGCAGGAGCTATTATTTATCCATATACACCATGTCATGATTATGGTATTGTTGAAGTAGCAGCCGGCGGAAATAATCTTGATGATAGTCAAGGCAATTTTGGTACTTTAGTTACGATTAATGATTATCCTACTCTAGGAATTACTATGACAGAATATCAACCTATTAGGCACGAAGACACAGAATTAGAAGATAAAATGGTTGCAAAATCTGCGTTATTAGACCCGGATGGGAAATATGATATTAAACCGATAGTAGTGGGTGCTATTTCAAATGGAAGAAAAAATACTTGTTCTGATAATTTAATTTGTGGGCAATGGCCCTCACATACTTGGGCAAATGATATTTGGGTTTCGAGTGATGTGAACCCTCATATGGAATATGCATGGGAAACATATGCATGGTTTTATGACCATTCAAGAGATTATGTAAAATTCCCAAGAAGACCAATAACAAATCCACCTTTAACTGATGATCAATGGCGTGCACTAAGAATAAGAAGAAAGGTAGATGCTGAATTTGATGTTAGTTGTCCAGCACTTGGTCTTTTAGCGGCTTTAGATGATAATCCAACAATTTCATGTAATTATAATACCATAGATTTTTGTAATCCACAAAGCATGGAAAATTTTATTGAGAATTGCACATCAGCCGGACCACAACCTGACCATAATTCAAATTATGGTTATGATTTTTATCAATGGGTTGATAGGTTGGTATCTGTTTGCAGTTATTTTACAAAATATACTACTGCATGTGATGGTAATTCAGCTTCTGCTCCTCAAGTTGCAGGAATTGTTGCATTAATGCTTACTATAAATAAATTTATGGGTTTAGAGGCTTCCGTTCAAAATGGTATTTATATGCCTAATACTACTTACAATGGTAATATTATAGTAAATGAACCTGCAGATGTGCATAGAAGAGTTTATGATATTTTAACTTTTACAGCAAAAAAAGTCAGAGATTTTAATCCGGGGCATGGAAGATATATTTATACAAAAAATGGGATCCAATATGGTTCCCAATATTCCGGTTATTTTACATATCATGATCCTCTGACACTTGATGTTGCTTATAATAGAGCAAATAGGGACCCTAATGAAGAGTATCATTTTGATTATGATGTACAAAATAATTATTTGTGTTACGATAGATTAAGACGAAGTTGGGCTCAACGCATGGGATTTGGTATGGTCGATGCATATAGAGCTGTAGCTCATTCTATCGCAAATAAAGGAGAATATCAATATCATGAAGTAACTCAACCACCTACAATAGCAGACCATTTAAATTTCTTGCCTTCAGGTCCCGGTAATGTTACACCTGATGGTCAACATTTATTACATTTGGGAGCTCATGTAAAAATAGGAACTGGTGAATTTGAATTAAATAAAGATTTACAAATTTTACCTCCTACAAATGATTTCCCGAATGGTATCAAGAATTGTCCGGATTGTCCGGAAAATGATGCACCTAATTCAACTACTTTTGTATTAAATTATTCTGGTGGTTATTTCACAAATCCGGGTGAAGGTGGTGTGAGCCTGCCGGGAGAGAATCATAATAATCAAGGTGTAACGAAAATAATTCATTCAAATTGTTCCAATCCTCAAAGAATTAGTCTTTCTGTCGGTAACAATAATATTTTAGCTATTGATGGAATACTTACAACCAGTAATACAATTACATGTAACCAAAGTAATCTACGGCATAATATTTATACTACTGGTACGGGAAAAATTCTTATGGAAGGATATCTTAAAAATATTCAATTGAGAGGAAATTTACGTATTTCGGATTTATTACTTGAAAGTACAGGTCCAGTAATAGTAAATACAAACCCACTTTCTTATGAAACATCAGGCGGTCTTTATTTTGAGGGTTCTGCTTATTCTTCCGAAATTTATGGCAAAATTTATACTAAAATTATTCAACCTCCGCCAAACAATTTCAATAATGCTATAATTCAAATAACATCCGGCAAGCTAACTTTAATGCCTGGTGCAGAGATACATTTAGACGGTAGTAAGGATTTATATTTAATCGGTGGTGAGACTCATTTGCAAAGTGCTACCGGAATTTATGCCACTGCTACTGAGCCTTATAAGCAAATTCATGTTTTGAGTGGAGCTAAACTAATTGTTGATAATAATGCTAAGGTGGAAATATACCCATCAATAATTGTTGAAAACGGCGGTGAACTTGACTTAATGAATAATTCAATTACTCAATTAGCTCATTTTTGGATTAAACCCGGTGGTACATTTCATATTTATCCAGGTGCTTATTTGATTTTTCTACCAAATCCAATGATTATTGTTAATATGATTAATTCTTGTCAAGGTAATTTTATAGCAGAAGGCACCCCGCAAGATTCTATTTTTATTTATGGTTCCTCTAATTTTTGTTCGGATGTTCCTCAAACCGCAGATGTTACCGGTAGAGATTATATTAGCTTATTTGGTGACCCAAATGTCAATTATAAATCTGTACATTTAAAATATTGCAGTGTAGAAAATGTTAGTATATATACCCATGAAGTCATGTTTGATGCACCTATAAATTCTATAGAACATAATAAATTTGCATTTACTAGAACTTTATCCTGTTATTCAGGGATTGATGCAAATCCGGCTAACTTATTATCAGTTAGCAATTACCCAAGTTTTCCAATTATTAATAATGATATTCCTTTTTATGCAACTATAAATGATAATCTTTTTATTGATTATGCAGGTATTACTACTGTATCTCCCCGTGAAGAAGCTGATTATATTGGAAATGGTTTAACTGTTGATGATTATAGTCGGGTTACAATTTATAATAATACTTTTAAATTTATCCAATTTGAAGCATTTGTATATGGTAATGACTGGGTTCAGGTAGGTACAAGTAATACTTTTATATCATCATATTTTGGTGTTCTTACATATAATAACGCTAAATGTCTTTTATTATGCAATTATTTTAACGATAATATGTTTGGTTATGTTAACGATAATACTTATTCTGGTGTATATGGTAATCAATTTTTAGATAGTAGATTAGCAATGTGTAATTTTTCAAATCAAAATTCCGTTGTAATTGGCAATTTATTTGAAACTTATCTCAATGGTATTTTAATTAATAATGGGAATGTATATGTAGGTAGAGATAATGATGGTTTTATATTAGGCAATACCTTTAATAATTTAATAAGTAATAACCATTATCTTACTGATGGTTCCACAAACTCGGATGTAGATGATATTTATTATATAGAACCAAAGTCAGGTTCTTTTAGATGGTTATCCAATCATCTAATTGTTCAAAATGGTAGAAATATATTTAACGCTTATATTAATGAAGATAAGAATTTTAATTTTGGGGTTCAAGATCCTGACCCTACAAATTATATACCGGTTTCAATTAATCAATTCCCTCTTAATAATAGTATTTGCACACCTAAAACAAGACCGGAAGAAGTTTATGCCTATGGTTTTGATTTGTGCCATAGTGAGGCTGGATTATATGATTGCAATACACCGCCTATAGCCATTGGAGAAATAAAATTGCCCCCACCACCCGATATACCTCCTGATACTACTTCTACTTCTACGATTCCTTTTTCGACGCAGGGTGGCTGCATGGATTCTTCATATTTTTCCAGAGATGGCTGGGCTTATTATATTTCTACCGGTGATGTAAATGATTCTTTGCATAATGATGCAGAATGGAATATACCATGGTTAATGGACAATACTGCTGATACCATTCCACCATATTGCCGGTTTGAAAATGCACAAATGGCTTTTCATTGTATTGTATTAGGGAATAAAGATTCAATTTATAATCGTCTTACAACTTTAAATTCTTTGATTGATGGTTTCGAATTAGATAGTCTGTATCCCATGGATATTGCTTCTCATTTTATTTCTCTGAAAGCGCAAATTTTTAATAAATTACATCAGTTAGATTCTGCTTTATATTATTTGAATATGGTTGTAAATATTTTTCCCAATACAAATGATTCTATTCCTGCGAATTGGGAAATTTTAAGAATTAATGCGGAATTAGCTGATACAACACATGGTGCAATTTATGATTCCCTAATGCTTGTATTTCAAGACCGTGTTGTTCTGGATTTACGCAGGTTTCCTTCTGCAACTTTAGATTCTATGCGACCTATAAGAAGTTCTGTTCCTTTCGATTATAATTTCACTGTTTCTTTAGGTCAGAATATACCTAATCCTTTTGCAGATGAAACAACAATTCCTTATTCTCTATCGTGGGAAGCAAATATAAAATTAAGTGTATATGATGTTTTTGGTCGTGAAGTTGCAATATTGGCAAGTGGCATCCAGTCTGCTGGCAAGCATAGTGTTATATTTAAAACTTCCGGCTATGATAATGGTATTTATTTCTATAAATTAGAAGCACCATCTGTAGTTCTTATTAAGAAGATGATGTTAATTAGGTAAAATGGTTTTACATAAACAAAGTTAAAGAGCCAGTGTCAGGCTGGCTCTTGTTTTATAAGTTATAAATAAATTTTTTTTGTTTTTCTTACTTGAAAGATCAAATTAATATTATTTTATCCAATAATAATCTTAAATACCAACAAAGCATGTCCTATATTGTGTTTTACTAACATTGTTCAGAAAGTTCTTTCACATTATGCAAAATTTTTTGAAAATTTTCAAAATAAATTTGGAAAAAACAAATAGTTTTATTAAGTTGTTTCGATATAAACTAAGTGATTGAGTTTACTCGATTTATTGACATATATGTCAAGTTTTTTCCTAAAAATATACATATTTGTCAATCTATACTGTTTTAAAGCAATAAATAGATAGTTAATTTACAAAAGTACCAATATAAAATAAATCTTAGTCAACGGGTTTTAAATATTATTTGGTATTCAACATGAAAATAATAGCCCCAACATTGGCTCTGACAGCAATTTTCATTTTAATCTGCTCCTGCAATGATATATCTGATTTACCAGGTAACATTAATATATCATCTAACCAGACTTCTTCTCTAACCAAAGATGATTCAATTGGGTTTCTGGATTTACCTACAATAGATTTTGGGAATATTCATTTGCATAGAGTAGCGTATCTTTATGTAACCTTCAAAAACACTTCTGATAACTACACCATTAAAATATATAATGTCAAAATAAAGAACAACTATGGATTCGAGCTTTATCCTGAACTTGGTTTCCCGGTAATCATACCACCAAATCAAAGTAATGAAAGCAACAGGTTTATTGCGAAGTGGGATACCAATGTAATCAAAGTTGGTTCTTTTCAAGATACAATTTTTCTGAACAATTCAGAGAAATACCCAGTGAATATTTTAGGGACAGTGTATGATAAATAATGTTTATTAAATAGATGAACTAACAAAATATTCAATTACAAAAGGAGTAAAATGCAAAAATATTCCCAATTGAAAATATTAATACAAAGAGTATTAATGACCAGTTACAATAAAAAAGAACCAGCAAGTTAGCTCACTTGCTGGCTCACAGCTGCAAGGCTGTTATCTATATAATGAATCCTAACAAGAGCATTATATAGATGTGAGAGCAAATATAATTAATTATTTGTTCTATAAAAAATTTGAAAGAAATTTATATGAAAACAAATTTTCTTGTTATGAAATCTACTTTGATTTTATTGATAATTATATTTTGTGTTTTCAAAGCACAAGCACAGCAGCCCACTATCACACTTGATTTTCCGGCAGTAGGTGATTCAAATATCAGCAGAAGTCCTGATATAAGACTTCACGTAAATTATCCTTGGAAAATTGATTCTTCCTGTTTAAACTACGACGGTTTTTATTTTGACAATAATTGGGATAGTACAAACAATCGTCTTTTGATTAGCGATATTTACCTATTCCAATCATCAATTTATGATAATACCGATTCTTCATTACAAGAAGCGATTTCTCAAACCAGTTTAGCAAAATGTACTTTCGTAAATGATACAGTGTTCAAATTGGTCAATACAACTCCACTAATTAACTATACACAATATGGAGTGTTTTTCGATGATTTAAGAATTTATAATTCGATAACCAGTGATACAATAACATTTGATACAATCATCAATCCTTATTTTAAGACTACCAAAGCATTATATGGTGTTCTAAATGTATCATCAAATGGGACCTGTATCAGAACCGAAGATACAATTTTCGTTGAATTTAATCAGGAATTGCAATCTCCTACTACGCCTTTAGGACCTATTCTAACTATTGATGAAATAGATACAACTATGATAGGTGATTCCATAATCTATAGTTTTGTAAATAAACCTTCCCAGACATTTATGGGGGCATCTCAAAATATTGTTTGTATTCACCCAAATACAAATTACACTTTAGGAAAAGAATACCTTTTGAATATTAATTTAAATAGATTGACTGGCGATAGTGCAGATAATATTTACACTTTCGTTAGGATTAAACAAAAAGCATTTGTTACAACAATGGTAAGAAGTTTGGACAGTACTGATTCTTTACCAATTTCCTTCTGTCCAACAATAAACAACAAAAATTATTTTCTAGATTCTAATGAAGTATTAATTCTTTATGCTCCAAAATATGACAGTACTTACTTTTTCGTAGGTTGGGAATGTCCTGATTATCCCGCCATAAATGGAACAACTGTAAGTTCACACACACTAAGCTTTGAGCCTGAACAATTACAGGATTTAAATATTACAGCTGTTTATTCTAAATTAATAGATGATAAAATTATAATTAATAGAACATCAAGCGGAAGTATTTCAGTCTATTCCTCTGGTGTTCAAATAGACGATAGTACCTATACATTACCTCGTAGAGAAGGGAATAAAATGATATTAATAGCCCAACCTGATTCAGGAAATGTATTTTCACATTGGGAGAGCACAGACACAACTATAAATAATAGCACAAATCCTTATTTAAATATTCCAGCTAAAGATAATGCAATTATTGTAAATTTATTAAAAGCACAAAAAGCATCGAAATCAAATCAATTATTAAGTAATAACGGGGTTGAGTGGTATATAAATAATGACTCAACAAGTATTACACCTTTCTTCGAAGCTATAAATGATACAACTATGAATGAAGAAGGGGACTTGACTTATTGCTTTGAAGTAGAATTGAATGATGGGAGTGAAATTTTTAAAGGTACTTCAAGTGATGAAACAGGAGTCAATGTTAAAGACTTAGTAACTGCAAACATTGATGGAGGTAATCCGTTAAATTGGGTAAACGATCCCAGTAGTAATTTAAAAGCATCAACATGTGCAATTAAAAGGTCAACACATTGGCCTTATTCAGAAGCACATACTATGTATTTAGAATTAAAAGATGCTTATAAAGATATGTATGAAATTGCTTATTATTATGATTGGGAATATATGGCAGCACCCTTGCAAAGTTATCGCAATCAATATTGGTTTAATATAAAATACGGCAGGGCGTTTCCTGATTACAATGTAGATAATCAAGTTGGATTAAATCAAGACCCTTATGGTGATTCTGTAGGTACAAATTTAACTGAGACAATTTCATTAGGTTCTATCCCAGACAATGTAACTTTACATATCGTAATTTATAGGAGACGTTGTTGGCTTATAACAAATATGCACATGATGGGCAACACTCGTTTATCTAATCCATATGTTACTAATATAAATTTTAGAGGTAATTTAACAAATGCAAATTTAGGTCAAGTATCAATAAATGGTATTGGGGTAGATATAAATAATCCTTTTGAAGCGAAAATTAAGGATGAAGATATGAATACGGAAAATGATTACTATGTTCAATGGGTTAAGATTACTACTTATGGAGAATATATAGGTCTTCATGAATATTTGTTATCTAAACCAGAAACGCAAGGCTTTCGTAAAATCGGTTGGTATGGTTTAGGAGATTATACGGATAATCCAATAGATAATGATGGGTGGCTAAATTTTCAAATGATAAAGAATCCCAAAAATAATACCTATGTTTACTTTACAGATTATATGTTTGGCAGTAATTTCCGTGTAGATAAAATTGGATTTTTGGGTCCACATTACTGGGATGGAAGTGAGCCACAACAAAATGCAGATGCTTATTATCAATGGACTTTGTTCTATCCTGAATATGGATATCCTAATATTGGTACAACACCACCTATTGTTAATCGTTATTATGCAGGGATGAGAGAACCTTTATCATCAAGTCCATCTTATTCGGATTCACATGATGCTGGACATTTCAGTATAAATGAGTTTGGAGATAGTTATAATTTTGAAACAAGTAAAGTGAGAATAATTTTTAATGAACAAGTAGATGAAACGACTTTATCTGGTAATGTTTGGGGGAGAGATTTAGAGGCAATAGCACCTTCTTATATAAAAAATAATAACA
>JBEKWK010000051.1:0-11764 GCA_049513175.1 FCB group bacterium | reverse complement strand
ATAGTTAGTTAAATCATGGATAAAAAGACTCAAGACCTTGATGAAATTACAATCCGGTTTGCAGGTGATTCCGGCGATGGGATGCAATTAAGTGGTACACAATTTTCAAACACTTCCGGAAGTATCGGCAATGATGTCAATACTTTTCCCGATTATCCATCCGAGATAAGAGCCCCCGAAGGTACTCTTTATGGAGTCAGTGCGTACCAGATTCAGTTTGGTTCAAAAAGTATTCACACTCCCGGCAGCAAAATTGATGTTCTTGTTGCAATGAATGCCTCATCATTAAAAGTCAGCCTAAAAAATGTCAAGAAAAATGGAATTTTAATCGTTAACAGTGCAGGATTCGGTGAGAAAAATTTAAAGCTTGCCAAATACGAATCCAATCCGCTGGATGACGGTTCTTTGAAAGATTATCAACTCTACAAAGTTAATATAACTTCCCAAGTTCAGGAAGAGTTGAAAGACTACAAACTTTCTCCGAAACATGTAGAAAGAACCAAAAACATTTTTGCCCTCGGAATGACTTATTGGTTATTTAACAGACCATTAGTTCATACTGAAAAATGGCTGCAACAAAAGTTCCGTAAAAAACAAGATGTATTGGATGCTAATATAAAAGTATTAAGAGCCGGTTATGATTTTTGTGCATCGAGAGAAGATTTTGCGATACAATATACAATAAAATCAGCACCGATGGAACCCGGTTTTTACCGGAATATAACAGGAAATGAAGCTGCGGCTATTGGCTTGGTTGTAGCGTCCAAAAGAGCAAAATTACCATTATTTTTAGGGTCATATCCAATTACACCTGCTACTGAAATCTTGCATTTCATATCAGGATATAAAAAATATGGAGTAAAGCATCTGCAGGCAGAAGATGAAATTGCAGGTATTTGCAGTGCTATCGGTGCTTCTTTCAGCGGTTATTTAGCTGCTACAACAACAAGTGGACCCGGATTATCCTTAAAAGTCGAAGCTATTGGATTGGCTGTAATCCTTGAATTACCCTTAGTAATAATTGATGTTCAGCGCGGCGGACCCAGCACCGGCTTACCAACTAAACCTGAACAATCCGATTTATTCATGGCAATGTACGGCAGACATGGAGAAGCTCCTTTACCGATCGTAGCCGCTACGAGTGCTTCCGATTGCTTTACAACTACAATTGAAGCCGCAAGAATTGCCCTAAAATATATGACTCCGGTTATCATGTTAAGTGATGGTTATATTGCACAAGGTACTAATCCATGGCGAATACCCGATATAAACGACCTTCCGGATTTGAGTGTATCTTTTGTTACTTCACCGAACGGATTTGCACCTTATACCAGAGACCCATTAACACTTGCAAGACCCTGGGCTATTCCCGGTACACAAGGCTTGGAACATAGAATAGGCGGACTGGAAAAAGAAGATATTTCCGGTTTGGTTAGCCAGGACCCACAAAATCATGAAAAGATGGTTGCCTTGCGAGCCAAGAAAATAGATAATATTGCTAACGATATTCCACTTGCAGAGATAGAAGGTGAGAAATCCGGAGATTTATTAATATTGGGTTGGGGTGGCACATTCGGAGCAATTAAAGATGCTTTTGACAAGCTCCGTTCGGAAGGGAAAAAAGTTTCTTACTGCCATCTCAAACATCTTAATCCTTTTCCAAAAAATTTAGGAGAAGTATTGATTAATTTCAAACGTATTCTTATTCCTGAATTAAATAGTGGGCAACTGAATACTATCATCCGTTCGAGATTTTTAATAACTCCTATTGGATTGAATAAAATTCAGGGTTTGCCTTTAAATGCCTTTGAGGTCGAAGCAAAAGTAAATGAACTCTTAAATATGAAAGGAGACAACTAATATGAATACAATGCTTGATGAAATAGTTCAGCAGCCACATGTAGGCTCTATAGAATATACAGCTAAAGATTTCAAGGCTCCAATAGATGTTCGCTGGTGTGCCGGTTGCGGAGGATATTCAATACTTGCACAGGTTCAAAGAATCATGCCTACTCTTGGTATCCCAAAAGAGAAAATAGTTTTTATATCAGGTATCGGATGTTCGAGTAGATTCCCCTATTATATGGATGTATTCGGTGTTCACTCTATGCATGGCAGAGCTTTGGCAATTGCTTCAGGTGTAAAAATTGCACGCCCTGACTTATCTGTATGGGTAGCTACCGGTGACGGAGACTGTATGAGTATTGGCGGAAATCATTTCATACATGCTTCGAGACGTAATGTTGATTTAAATGTAATAATGTTCAATAACGAAGTATATAGTTTAACAAAAGGGCAATACTCACCTACATCCCAACAAGGACAGATTACAAAATCTTCTCCTCTTGGTGTTCTTGATGACCCTTTTAATCCTGCAGCACTTGCATTGGGGTCAGGTGCTACATTAGTAGCACGTACATTCGACGGAGACACTAAATCCTTGCAGTATTTATTTGAAAGAGCCGCATCTCATAAAGGCTTTGCATTTGTTGAAGTATATACAAATTGTGTTATTTATAATGATGGTGCATTTGATGCATTTACAAATAAAGCTACAAGGAAAGAACATTCAGTTATGTTGGAACACGGAAAACCCCTTGTATTCGGCGAAAATAATGATAAAGGTATTCGTCTGGATGGTTTCATACCGACAGTAGTATCTTTGGCTGACGGTAAATATTCCATGGATGATTTGTTAGTGCATAATGAAAAAGATTCAACTCTAGCATTTATCCTGGCGAATATGACATATAATTATGATTTACCACGACCAATGGGTATTTTCCAGGCAATTGAAAGACCATCCTATGACTATAAAGTAACGGCTCAAATTGAATATGAAATGTCCAAACCCGGAGCAGATGATATCGTAGCCTTGATGAGGGGTGAGGATTCATGGGAAATTGAATAATAAAAATTGCTAAATAAATTAATTTTAAACCCGCCATCTTTGACGGGTTTTTTATTTTTGGGATTATATTGTTTACAATATTCTTGCTTAAGAAAAGTTAATAATTTCATATATTGAATTATAAAATAATTTTGAACAATCGTTAATTCTTAAAACTGAGTTTTATCTACATTAATTAATATTATAGTGAGTTGAAATGAAAAATTTTAAAGTAAAGTTTCTTAAAACTATTAAATTAATTCCCTTTATAATTCTTCTTTTAAATCTCCATGTCTTTGCACAGAGGCGACCACCTGTTATTATTATCAGAGAGGATACCACCAGAGTTCCTTTGAAAATGAGTGAATTGAAAATTGAGGTCAAGGTTACTTCCAACATTGCAGCTACCACAATGACAATGAAATTTTATAATGGTATGAACAGGGTTCTCGAAGGAGATTTGTATTTCCCTTTGGGTGAGGAACAAACTGTTTCCCGTTTCGCGATGGATATTAACGGAACTATGAGGGAGGCTGTGGTAGTAGAGAAAGATAAAGGCAGGGAAGTTTTTGAAACCGAGGTTAGAAAAAAAATAGACCCGGGATTATTGGAACTCACAAAGGGAAATGTTTTTCAATCAAGGATATATCCTATACCTGCAAAAGGTTATAAGACTATTGTTATAACATATGAACAGGAATTAAAGGATGAAGGAAATGATTACTTGTATTATTTGCCACTGCAATTTAAAGATACATTAGATTTATTTAGTATAAAAGTTGAAGTTTTTAAACAAGACATTGAACCTAAGTTGGCAGAGAATGACCTTGAAAATTTCCAATTCCAAAAGTGGAATGATTCCTATATTGCAGAATTTAATAAGAAAAAATTTATAGCTGATAAACCTTTATCATTCTCCCTTCCCAAAGAGCCTGATAGGCAAAGAATATTTATCGAGCCGGACAGTTATGAAGTAAATAAAAATTATTTCTATTTCAGCGTTTCACCAAAAATATTAAATGAAACAAAAGTTCTACCCAAGAAAATTTGCCTGTTATGGGATGTTTCAAATTCCATGAATTGCAGGGACATTGAAAAGGAGTTTGAACTACTTGATTCTTATTTTAAGAAAATTAAAAACCTTAAGATTGAATTAATCACATTTGCAAACGAGGTCATCTCTACAAAAGATTTCAATATATTTGGGGGGAAATGGACTGAATTAAAAGATTATTTAATTAATCAAAAATATGACGGTGGGACACAGCTTGGTGCAATTGACCTGAACAAATATAATTGCGATGAATTTATTTTATCGAGTGACGGTTTGTCGAATTTCGGTAAATCTGAAATTGAGCTTGCAAAAACACCTGTGATGGTGATTAATTCCTGTCCAAATGCAAACCATCCTTATTTAAAATATTTAGCCCAGGCAAGTAACGGATATTATTTAAATGTAATTGAATTTACTGAAAAACAGATGGATGAAATAATAAGTAGCACTCCTTATACTTTCATATCTGCGGAATATGACAAAAATAGTATTATAGAAACATATCCGGCAATTCCCACTGTTGTTCAAAACTCATTTACTTTTGCCGGAATATTATTAAAAGCTCAAGCAGAAATCAAGCTTAATTTCGGTTTTGTAAATGATATTAAACATTCAATAACAATAGTTCTTGATATTAAGAAAAATAAAACTGAAAGCGGTTTAATAAAGCATATTTGGGCTTCCAAAAAGATTTCAGAACTTGATATGGAATTTGAAAAAAATAAAGATGAAATCACAAAAACCGGAAAAGAGAATTCGATAGTTACAAGAAATACATCTTTGATTATATTAGACCGTGTCGAGGATTATGTCAAATACCATATTGTTCCTCCTGATGAATTCAAAGAAAAATATTATGAATTAGTTTGGAAAGAAAAAGAAGCAGAGAAAAAAATCGAGAAAGACCACATAGAAGAAGTTGTTGCAATGTTTGACAAGCGCCAGGAATGGTGGAATAAAGAATTTAAATTCGGTACCGGTATTCCTGTAAAAGAAGAAACAGATTCAACAGGTTCACATCATCATAGAGGTGCCCGAAGGGAAAGAGATGGAAGAGCTGCTCCGGCAGGTACCGTTGGCGGAGGGGTACAAATGCAGGAATCAAGAGGAGATGCCGTAGCCAATGCTTTAGCCCCTTCTACACCTCCTATTGAAAATGCAAAAAAGGAAGGGGCTCAATCTGAAGGTTCAATAGTTTTAAAAAAATGGGAACCTCAAACTCCTTACTTAGACAGCATAAGGACAGTTCAAGAAGATAAAAAATATGATACTTATTTAGAATTAAAAAGGAACTATTCTAATAGTTCAGCTTTTTATCTTGATATGGCTGATTTCTTTATGGAGGACAAACAGCCTGAAATTGCTTTAAGGATTCTTTCAAACATTGCTGAAATGGAACTGGAAAATCCGCAATTGCTGAGGATTTTGGCATACAGGCTACAACAATTAGGATATAACAAATATGCGATTCTTATCTTTGAGGAAGTACTGAAAATGAGACCGGAAGAACCTCAATCATTTCGGGATTTGGCATTAGCTTATGCAGCCGATAAACAATTTCAGAAAGCAGTTGATTTACTATATAATGTAATCAAAAACCGCTGGGACACAAGATTTCCTGAAATCGAACTTATTGCACTTTCGGATTTTAATGATATCATTGCAAACTGTAATAAAAATTTAAATGTAAGTAATTTTGATACAAGGCTTGTGAAAAATTTGCCTGTAGATATGAGAGTCATATTAACCTGGGATGCTGATAATACGGATATTGATTTATGGGTAACCGACCCAAACGGAGAAAAGTGTTTTTATAGTAATCCTGATATTCAAATCGGTGGACATCTTTCAAGAGATTTTACTCGTGGATACGGTCCTGAAGAATTTTTATTAAAGAAGGCTCAACCGGGTGAATACAAGGTAGAAGCAAATTATTATGGAAATACCCAACAGGTTCTTGCAGGTGCAACCACTATTCAATTATTATTAATTACAAATTTTGGCAGACCTGAACAGAAAACTGAAGCGGTTACAATGAGATTAAAAGATAAGAAAGAAGTAATAGAGGTAGGTAAATTTATTTTTAAAGCAAAATAGAGGAGTATTATTTATGGTCAGTGCACAATCTATTAAAACTTTTTTTGAACAACCTTTAATCGCAGTTATTGGAGTTTCCCGCCAACCATTAAAATTCTCAAACGGGGTATATCATATTTTGAAAGAGAAAGGATTAAATGTTATTCCGGTAAATCCGAATGTTAGTGAGATAGATGGTGATATTTGTTATGATAATATTACAACTTTACCTTTTGAAATTCCTGCTGCACTTATTCTTACACCGGCATCAAGAACCGATGATGTCGTTAAACAGGCTATTGCAAAAGGTGTTAAACATATTTGGATTCAAAACAGAGCAGAGACACAATCGGCAATAGACCTTGCTTTGAAAAACGGAATTGATATAATTTATAAACAGTGCATTTTAATGTTTGCAGAACCTGTGAAAAGTATTCATGGTTTTCACAAATTTTTAAATAGACTATTTGGGAAATATCCTAAAGGTTTCTAAAAAGTAAATTGTTTTAATAAACAAATTATTTATAAATATTGCATTTATTGTTTTGAAGAATAAAGAAAATCTTGCTTTCGTCGAGTTTGCAAATAATGCGGAACAAAATAATTATCCCGATTATATAGAAACAAAATTCGAGTTTCTTGTTCCCAAAGGGCAGAATACTGAAAGGCTCGATGTTTATTTAGCAAACAATATAAAAAATGCAACGCGTACAAAAGTACAAAAAGCCATTGATGAAGGTTTGGTCTATGTAAATGGGAAAAATGCCAAGTCCAGTTATAAAATCCAACCTAATGATGAGATAACCTGTACAATTCTGAAACCACCTCCAATTCAATTGATACCTGAAAATATCCCTCTGCAAATTGTATATGAAGATGCTTATTTACTTGTTGTAAATAAACCTGCCGGTATGTGTTCTCATCCGGGTTTTGGCAACAGGCATGGAACTTTGGTTAACGCAGTTTTATATTATTTAGGAGTAAGAGATTCAATACGGATTGAGATAGAAGAGGATGAAGAAGCAGATGACGACGAAAGACAAAGCATAGATGAAGGTATCATTTTTGCAAGTGATGCAATTCGTCCGGGATTAGTTCACAGACTGGACAAAGATACATCAGGATTAATCGTAATTTCTAAAAATCCTGTTATACATGCAAAATTAGCAAAACAGTTTTTTGAAAGAACTGTTGAAAAATATTATTATGCCCTCGTATGGGGTGAAGTAAAAAATAACTCCGGTATAATTACAGGTGATATTGGCAGGTCTAATCGTGACAGGAAACTCTTTGCTGTTGTCAATAAGGGAGGGAAACCTGCAACTACGGAATATAATGTACTTGAAAGATATGATTATTTGACTTTACTTAAAATTAAACTTCTTACAGGTAGAACTCATCAAATACGTGTTCATTTATCTTATATTAAACATCCTGTCTTCGGCGATAAGTTTTATAAAGGCGACTCTGTAGTTTATGGAGGAAATAATTTAGATTTTAAGAAAATAGCTGAAAATTATCTTAAGATAACCAACCATCAGTTGCTTCATGCAAAAAGTTTAGCTTTTACTCATCCCGAAACCGGAGAAAAACTTTTTTTTGAATCTGAATTACCTGATGATTTTATTAAAATAATTTCAACTCTAAAAAAATAAATAAGTCTATATAAATTATAGATTTAAATTTCATTTATATAACCACTAAATACTAAAACTTAAATGAATATTTCTAAAATATATTTTGGTAATGTTAATATATTACTTAATTTTGCAACTTAAGGAACTTTCTTTTAATACCATTAACATTTTAATTTATCATATATATAAATATTATTTAATATTGTTCACTTAAATCAGGATACATTATAATTTCTTATAAATTTAAATTTTTCTTCAAGAGGTATTTATGAAACTCAATGCTCGGATGTTTTTCCCCATTTTAATAATTTTAGTATTATTCCTTTTTAGTTGTGAAAAAGCAGGCAACTCAATAGTATCACCAACGAATTCCGGTAGCGGTCCTCAATATTGCGGCGACCATAATGGAAATAACAACCATAATGGGAACGGTAATGGTAACACTCAACCTACGTTTGAAATTAATTTAATTTCAAATCCTTTATTAATTGATGGGAAAGGACAATATATCTGGATTTGGACTGTAACCAATACAAGTGCTTCAGCAAAAGATGCTGACCGTAACCATGGATTTAATGACGACGACCATGATTGCGGTGATAGAGATGGTGATAAAGATGGTGATGACGATAATGATTGTTATAATGGTCACAGGTTGAATTTCTGGTTTATTACCTTAGGAAATGTTTGTACTCTTTCAAATGTGATTCAGGCAGGTTACAGTTACGACGGAGTAAATTATAAGTATTTCAAGCCTACTTATAGAGTCGAAAATGTAATTAAAGATGTTTACTCACTACCTGTATTAAAATTTCCTCATGGTACATTCGGTAACAAACCTACATATTACAAACTCATATTGAATGCATATTTTGGTGAAGACCCTAATTCAAATTGTGTAATAAAATATGGAAGTTTCAGAGATCTCAGAATCTTTGAAGGTATTGGAAGTGGTGGGACTACTTACCCCCAACAATAATTTTTATAGTTTGAATATATTAAGACCTTTCTGTTAAATTCAGGAAGGTCTTTTTTATTAATATGCTATTATACACTTTTAACACTGAAAAGAAATAATTTTAATATCATTTAAATGTTTAACGCTAGTTTCAGTCAGCCTTAAATTGAAGTTGATTTCGATAATTAAATTTAAAGAAAATATTTGGAATTAGAATATTCCTTAAAAAATTATTCTCCATTTATTTGTACAATTATATCTCTTCTTCTTGGACGATTATCAAAATCAATAAATACAATTTGCTGCCATGTTCCTAATATAGATTTACAATCTATGATAGGAAATAAAAAGAATGATTTAGTAATAGCTGCTCTTATGTGAGAAAATCCGTTACCATCGCCCCATCTAAGATTATGTTGATATTGTTTTTTTTCAGGAACTATAAAATCAAAGGCGGATTTTAAATCCTCAATTGCACCCGGTTCATATTCTATGCTTGTAATTCCGCACGTTGAACCCGGAGAGAAGACCAAAACATTTCCATTTTTGATTTTAGATTTATTTATAAATTTCTCGACTTCGTCAGATATGTTTATAATATCGCAATAGCCCTTTGTTTGAATAGAAAAGTTAAAGTTGATAAACATTTTTTTATTTATGTTTATTATTTATGAATCTATAAAGGTTTAGAGAAGTCAGCATATCCATACCTCTCTAAAAATTCTTTAACACAAATATCATCCGAATATTTCATTTCTTCAGGAGTACCGTTAAATCTTATCTCACCGTTTTCTAACATCACAACTGTTTTCGCAATTTTAAATACAGAGAACATATCATGAGTAATTATAAGTGATGTTACATCCATTTTTTTTGTTAACTCTTCAATAAGATGGTCTATCTGTTCAGAATTAACAGGGTCAAGCCCTGTGGTTGGTTCATCATAAAATATGTATTCCGGATGACCAACAAGCGCCCTGGCTACTCCTACTCTTTTACGCATGCCACCTGATAAATCTGAAGGTTTTTTTTCTTTAAGGATTGACCATTCTTTCTTGAATTCAGTTGAATTATGGATATCAGGCTCTGGTAATAACCCGACTGCACTTAAAACTCTTATTGCTTCTTCGGTAAGATATTTTTCATCTCTAATACCATGTTCAAACATTCCAATCACAACATTTTCATAAACATTATAGGAATCAAATAAAGCGGAACCTTGAAAAACATATCCTATTTTCTTTCTTATATTAAATAATTCTTGTCTTGTTATCAATTCGACATTTTTTTTATCAACAAGAACTTTACCTTTGTCAGGAGCGAGCAAGCCTACTATATGTTTGAGCAAAACACTTTTTCCGCATCCGGATTTACCTATAATACAAATTGTATCACCGGAATTAATTGTTAAATTCACGCACTTAAGTACATTTTTAGGACCAAATGATTTTTCAAGGTTAATGATTTCTATCATAATAAATAAACTATAATATGATATATTATAAAAAAAGTACAGACAAAATAGAGATAATATAATTTTAAAATGGAATTTAATATTTATTTTAGTTTTATAAAATATTTATTACTTTTAATCTTTAATTTATTACAAATGGATAAAAATATAAACAATTTTACAAATAAACATTATTATCATCAACATACTGTTAATCCTGCTTTCAAAACAAATTAATATAACAAAAATTAAATAATGCTCAAATATCATTTATATTTTCTTTTGTTAAATCTATTTTTTTATTATCTTTATTATTTACTATCATCACTAAATTGATATTTATATATAAAGTTGATAAACATGATTTCCTGGCATACAAAATCAATAGATGAAGTATTAAAACATTTTAATGTTACTGCTGAAAATGGGCTGAATCAAAATCAAACTGCCGAATTACGAGAGAAATACGGGAGTAATGTTCTTCATACTCAAAAATCAAAGCCGGCTATTTTACTACTGCTTGAACAATTCAATGACCCGGTAATTTATATATTAATAGTTGCCGCAATATTAAATGCATTTCTTGCTGAGTTAAAAGATACGATTGTTATTGCTACTGTGGTTATTTTAAATACTCTGATAGGATTTATTCAGGAACGAAGAGCTTCTGATGCATTGAATGCATTGCAGAAAATGACAGCTCCGGTAGCAAGAGTAATCCGTGAGGGTACACCAAAGGTTATACCCGCTACAGAAGTTGTTGCAGGAGATATCATCATTCTTGAGAGTGGAGTACGTGTCCCTGCGGATGCAAGATTAATTGAGACCCAAAATTTACTTGTAGATGAGTCAATGCTTACCGGCGAATCATTTCCGGTGATCAAAAATACTAATATAGATATTAGTGAATCTGCTCCACTTGGCGACAGGTTTACTATGAGTTATTCCGGTACTATTGTTCAAAAGGGAAGAGGTGTCGGAGTTGTTACGGCTGTTGGGAAAGAAACAGAGTTCGGAAAAATATCGGAAAAGGTAGCTGAAGCCGAAGAAACCATATCACCTTTGCAAGCACAAATGGCTTCTTTCGGAAAATTTATTAGTATATCAATAATGTCAATAGTGGTGGTTATATTTATAGTCGGTTTTTTACGTGGCAACGATTGGTTAACTATGTTTCTTACTTCAATTGGTCTTGCTGTATCTGCTATTCCTGAAGGATTACCTGTTTCCGTAACGATAACTTTGTCAATCGGCATTTCTCAAATGGCAAAACAAAAGGCTATTGTTAAAAAATTAGCCGCTGTGGAAACCTTAGGTAGTACTAATATTATATGTACAGATAAAACCGGTACACTCACAAAAAACCAAATGGCTGTTACCAGATTATATTGTGGCGGAGAAGAGTTCGATGTCATCGGTTCGGGTTATTCCGTTGATGGGTATGTCTTTTCAAAGAGTAGCGGAGAAAATGTTTTAGCTGATGATTTATATGCCTTGAATTTAACATCTCTTGTTGGGGCACTTTGTACTGAAACTACATTATCTTCCACTCAGTACGGAGCAGAATGGGAAATTACCGGAGACCCTACAGAAGCCGCCTTAATGATAACTGCTAAAAAACTTGGTTTTAATTCAGATAATTATAAGGTCTTTGTTGATTTACCTTTTGAATCCGAAAACCAAATGATGGCTGTCA
>JBEKWK010000050.1:0-11801 GCA_049513175.1 FCB group bacterium | reverse complement strand
CAATTAATGTATGTAGATTAGCTCCAGTACTTGCATCCCATATTATTGAAGTTTTATCCCAACTCGCAGTAGCAACACGGGTACCATCTGGACTCCAATCTACATTTTGAACAATAGAAGTATGTCCTCTTAATGTGTGAATATTGATTCCAGTATTTGAATCCCAAATTATAGCTGTCTCATCAATACTTGAAGTGGCAACATGTGTGGAATTAGGATCCCAGCAAATATTATAGACAGTACTTTGCATTCCTAAAGTGTGAAGTTTAGTACCGGTAGACGCATTCCAAATTATTGCAGTTGCATCATTACTCGCAGTAGCAACACGACTACCATCTGGACTCCAGCTTAAATTATAAATATTTGAGGTATGCCCTTTTAGAGTAAATTGAAGTGTACCTGGTTTCTCATTATTAATAATCTGATTCACACGTACTATACATTGATTGCTTGAAGGCTTTGGTATATTTTTCCATATATATTTAAGACCGCTTGCTGTATCCGTAATTAAATTCCAATTAATACCATCATCAGTCGAGTATTCTAATTTAACAATGTCGCTTGGCAATACGCCTTCCCAGGTTATAACGGTATCACTTCCAATAGCGAAAATTTCCCCTCCGTTTGGATGTGTTACATTTAAAGTTGGTTTTGCTGTTGTTGAGTTCTTAATAAAACCTCCGACTGCATAAATCTTATTTAAACATAAATCGTTCTCGATAGAGAATGTGCTGAAATACCTATTGCTGTCGGGCTGTATATATCGCAGTGTTACTGTTTGACTTTGTCCCTTTTGGATAGTAAAACTTTTTGGGTTGATGTCAAAATTAGGGTCTGATGAAATTATATTTGTTATATTAAAATCCGCATTCCTTGCCGTAATAATAATATTAGTATCTGCAGGTATTCCTATAGGTTTATTTTTAAAAAATACTCCCAAAGGTTTAATATCCAAAAAAGCTATTGAACTGATTGGTGCCTGGTAACCGGCAGTTGTGTTTATATTATAAGTTATGAGCTTGCAATCAATATTGACAAGACCGCCGGTACAATTAATTCCGCTCTGCCATTCTATTGAGCAGGGGTCTCCTCCCTGGGCTATTTGTAATATCAGGCGGTAACAATCCTCTGCTTCTTTAATTGTACTGATTTTCTCAAAGTATAATCCACCTGTTTGATTTGCAAAATCTTTCATACATTGTGGAGACGGCATGTTAATTGTAACACAATATATTGATATATTATTGTCATTTGCCTGGCTGACTATTTGTGCAGTATTAGGCTGGAAATTCGCTCCTCCGTCGGAAAGGAATACAATTATTCTTTTATGCTTTCCTGTTTTTGCAATTAATATTCCTCCTGCAGGAGGGTCAATCATTGCGGCATTGTAATCAGTCCCATTCATACAAACTAAACTATTAATACCATTAACCAGCTTAGTTTTATCTGTTGTGAAATCCTTGTTTATATAATTGCCATCACTGAAACTTGTTATAGCACATTCCGAGTTACCAAGCGGAAGCATATTAATCCAGGCATTAGCCGCCGCTTTAGCCATATCGAGTCCATTTCCGCACATGGAACCGGAAACATCCATTACAAGTACGGAAGAAATCGCTAAAGGCGGTTTCGGGCTTGGACAGCTCACATTAGTTACCGTCCGTATCTGTCCATTTTCAGTTACCTGGAAATCTGACATTGATAAATTTGTGATTTGATTTCCACTTGCATCGAAAGCATAAAATTTTGCTTTGATGGTCGGGAAGCTGCTTGTATCAATATTGAATACTGTCAGCGATTGTGCAGAGATATTTAGACTGCACCATACAAAAGCGAGAAGATAAATTATTTTTTTCATTTTAATTTTTAAAATTTATTTACTTAGTTTTCATATTATTCACATTACTTAATAATTATCATTTTTTCGACTTTACAGTTAATCCCACTGGTTATTTTATAAAAATAAATTCCCGGTATAATAATTCCTGAATCCCAAATGAATCTGTATTTTCCGGGAATTGTATATTCATCAAAAATTACTTTTAATTCTACACCTTCCAAACTGAATAAGCCAATTTTTGTATGACCGGATTCATTTATTGTAAATTCAAAAGTAGTAAAATTGCTGAACGGATTTGGGCTATTAGAAATCAAAATATCATTACTTTTGAAAGTATTTTCAGTTACATTTACCGGTTTTACTTTTATAGTGAATAATGAAGTGCTTACTCCAAATATCGTACTGTCTTTAATACTCGAAATTTTAATTTTGTAATTGGAATCTGCCTGAAAAGTAGTTGGGATTTTCCAGGCATATGCGTTTGTATAACTTATAAGGGAATCAGTAATCGTACACAGCTCTAAATCATTCTTAAGCAATGTAATTTTTACTGAATCAGTTACATTTGTATACCAACGCAATATATATACCGAATCCTCATACCATGTTTCACCTCCATTGGGAATGAAGAGATTTAAGAATGGAGTAGAATAAGAAAAACTACGCGCTTCCGACCAATCACTTATTAAACTTCTATAATAAGTTTTAGCTCTCCAATAATAAATCTTGTCTGGTTCAAGTGTATCTATAACAATTGGGATTTTGATGTCTGACCGGTCGAGAAGTAGATGACCAAATAATGAATCATCTGATATCTGTAATTGGAAAGTGTCATATCTGCCTTTAGAACTCCAATTAAGGATAACGGGGATGTTATTTATTATATTTTTTTTATCAACCGGATACAAGAGTGAAGGCGGCTTTATTGTAAGAGCATTTCTGACATATCCAATTATATATTCACCAAAATCTGTTGTATTTGCAATCACTTTATTTCCAGTGCTATCAAAATTTGAAAACAATTCGCTAAAAGAACCGGAACCTTCAGTTGGTCTATAATATACTTTCAAATTATTGGGCTTATCAGTTCGAGGAAGAGTGCTAATATCGAATTTAATTTCTCCATTAAAGCTATTAACGGAACTTTGACTAAAGACATATCTGCATGGTAAAATTACAGGAGCTTCTCCTTTAAAAGTAAGATTAATTGGCGGACAATTATATTTTTTTATTTGAAACGTATTATATCTAAGAGCATCCAATTTTTTTAAATATAAAGAAACTCCTGTATTAATAATTGTATCCTGAAACAAATAGGTATTCCGTTCTGAAGCTTGGTAGATGGATTTATCTGCAACAGGTTGACATGCCGGAAGAATATATTTTGATATTCTATAGCTAATTATATCTGAAGATAATTCTAAAGCAATTTTTTTATCAGGTGTAACTTCAGTTGCGGTTTTAGGAGTTCCCTGATAAATCAACCCCCAATCTATAAGCGTATTGCCGTTATCAAGACGTTGAGCAGAACCCGTTACATTTGCAGAAATATAAGGTGTGTGCAAATATTCCCAAACTAAGGAGTCTTTCATATTTTTTTCATCAATTGAATATTCCACTGCACGGGAATAAGGTAACTTTTTTGTAAATCCATTATCATAAAATAGAAGATTACCGTTAGGCAGCATTTTTAAATCATGCAGATAATCAAAATAGAATGGCTTATTTTCCTCATGTTCTCCGAGAATATCAAATTGATTTTTTAAGCCTCCAAGATGCCAGATAATATTACCGGTTACCATGTCTATTTTTATTATCTCCCCGGTAGTAGTAAGAGCAATCAACAAATTACCATCGGTATCGGGAAAGAATGAGCTCCCGTGTACCTGTTCAAAACTCGCATTTAGTAAGTCAGATTGTGAATCCATAATTGGAATGTAATCTAAGCTTCTCCACTGAAACACACAATTTTTATTTTTGTCTAATTCTTGTATAACTGTTCCAATAACATTGGCATTAGGTTCTCCGCCCGTAATTATTCTACTCATATCTATAGAATTATTTTCATAAGCCAAAAGCAAATAATTCCCGTTGGGTAAAATCTTGAAATCGTGAAAATCTGCAAGATAACCGTTTTGCATTTGAACGCTATCTATTATTTTAAATGATGAATCCAATATATTTTCGATATGAAAGCCTTGGATATTGTTTGGACCGGGCTGTATTTGTTTTCCCGGTTTTACAGGACTGCAATATGAAAACAAGCCATTGGGCTGCATTTTAAAATCAAAGCCGCCTAATTCAGGTTTATAATAATAACTCGGATGACATGTACTATCAAGAACCATAATATAGGGTGGTGTTCCTTTTATTCCTATATTTTGAAGGAATAAATATCCCGGGGCTGGATTTGCTATTGTGTCTATAGTAAATTTAGGAAAATCATCAGGTATGGTATCCTGAAGTGATTCAGAAACACTAATCATGTTAAGAACTGAATATTCTTTATGAAAAGCATATGAAGATGATGATATTAATAATATTGAAATTAGACTTAACCAAAAGAAAGTATATTTTAATTTCACATTATACCTTTCTATTTACCTTTATTAATTATTACTTAATCAAATTTATATATATTCCGTGTAATAATTTATTTTCTTAATTTAAATTAAAAGTAATTTAAAAAATATTTTACTTTGTAATCGGTGTTTCGACATCAATCACAACAGTTCGGCAATAAAATCTTCCTTCCGGCAAATCATTATTGTAAAGCAAAGTCTCATTTCCTAAACCATTAACAACCGGATAATCGAGCTTGAGTGCTTTCGCAGTGGATGTCGCTCTGCGAAGAGACAACTCTTTATTGTAGCTCTCCAAGCCGAGAATATCCGTATAGCCTGTTATCTTTACGGTTGAATTATATTTCAGCCGGTGTTTAATTATGTCAATAATATTCTCATTAATCCCTGAAATATCCGATTTATCAAAATTGAAAAGGATTAAACTGTATTTGTCAAATTCTTTATCAGATATTTTCCCTCTTAATCTTTTTTCCTGAACTGTAATTAATTTTATGGGTATAGCTTTTGATTCAGTATTTGAGGTTTGATTTTTATTGTCAACCACATTTAAATTGTACTCCAAAGTTGAATTTGTCTTAGGTACGAATTGACTGTTTTTTAGAAAATGCCAATCAATATTTTTAACTGAATAATTGTTATTAGTATCGAGGATTAATGATTTGTCCTGGTATACCTTCAAATTAACCTGTTTAATACCTGCTTCCGAATTAATATTAGGCTTGAAGCGAATAGATTCAATACTAGATCTTCTTAATGTATCGGTTGTCAAAACAGGTGCTACTATTTGGAAATCGCTTGATTCAATTTCAACGCGTTTGTTCTCGGCAGCCTTCTGTTCTTCGGTTTCAGGCAATGAAGATTTCTCAGGAAGGTCTCTTGCTTTTGTAATTATTCTTGAATTATCAATTCCCCAGATTTTCATAAGATAATCCTTAACGGCTTCAGCTCTTTTGTTGGATAAAGAAGTATTATTGCTTTCAGAGCCGACATTACTATGGCATCCTGTCAATGTAATTTTTGATTTCGGATTTTCCAGCATTCGCTTTCCAAGTATATTCAGGATTTGATAGTAAGTGGGTAAAGTTTCATATTTATATAAATTCGATAATTTAAATTTCATCGCATCCTGTGAGGATATTTTTGTATAGCGGTCAGGAATAGTTGCAGAACCATCATCAAAAAAAATGTAAGGTAAAAGAGGCTGTAAATTACGAGATATGAATTCTTCCATATTTATTGATGAGACAGGAATCTCATTGCCGCCTTTATCCAAGCCTACTGTCGTTATATCAGATTTCAAGTTTATAGATTTCGGAGAAAATATTGTATCGGTTCGGAGAGTAATATCGGTTATTACCGTTTCATTCTCTCTCGATTTTTCTTCCTGCCTGAAAACAGGTTTACCTTTTGAGAAAGTATTAGAGCTTATTAAACCTGACTCAATCCTGATTGTATCAATTTGTTCTTTCTTTTCATAAATTTTTTGGGCACCTGATTCAGGAAGGAATTTTATTGCCAGACCTAAATGTAAAGAAGAAACTTTCCATTTTAAATTCTGTGCAACGGGAATGAAATTATAAAAATATGTCATTTCGGGTGCGAGAAACAAAGTCTTTTTCTTATTTAATGGAAATTCAAAACTCGCACTCCACAAACCGGAAAAAGTAATGGCATTGGCATTTGGAATATCGCCGGAGAAAATATTTCGTATAGCTGAAAAAGAATCCTTCCCATTTGTATCCAGAAAAGTTCCCGGTCCGCTAATGGTTTCTTTTTGCGAAAATGTGGATTGAGTTATAAATCCTAACCGCGTACCCATTGAAAACAACAAGCCGCCTGCCGGATTAAAACTAAGATACAAGGAGAGACCAACATCTTTGATACTCGCATCGAGCGTATGCACAAATGAGCCGTCGGTCAAATTACCTGCAACAATCATAGTTGTTGATTCGTTTTTTTTCAATGTTCCGCCAAATGAGTTATAATCTGCCCTTAAACCCAGATAGAACTTTTTTGAAAGGGGATATTCGGTTAGTAAACCAAGGGAAAATCCTGCTCCAAAGCCTGATTCGAACAATGGACAGCAGTTAGGCACACCGGGTAGTTTTTGGAAATCTGCAGAATGGAAGTTCAGGTTAAGGTCGCTGAAAGCACCGATTCTCCATTTGTTTGATAAGCTGTCAGAGGCAGTTGCACTTGATAAAATCAGAACTAAAAGTACAAAACTTAGTATTATTCTTTTCATAATCCTGTTATGTTAGTGATTATAATAATTATTTTTCCCGTAATTATATTATCTGCCGAATCTTAAAAAAAAAATTTCCGACAAATCTATATTAACAGCTTTTATTGCTGATAAAATCACAACTATATGACTGCATTTTGAAATATTAATTCATTAATGCAGTGCATTATTTATAAGATTATTAAATTTTGTACTTTATATATATATAATGACACATTTTTTGGAAAAAAGTCTCATTTTTTTTTATTTTTTTTTTAAAATAATTCCCTTTAAATTTTATACATCTATTATCCTTTGATTTATAATAATTTATGATACCGTCCTTTTTAGGGTTTAATAACCGATTTTTTGTTTATGAATTATTATTCATTTTTCAAATCTTTCTAAAAAATTAACATCATTAATAAATGTAATAACAATTGAAATACTAAAATGTTACACAGTGAAGTAAAATAAATATACTTTCATATTATTTTTTTTCTATTGTCTATTATCGAATGGTGATTTATTAGAAAACTTTTTTGATAATTTCAAGTAAATTTGTTTTGGAAATTCAAGATTGAGAGAGCATAAATGTAGGCTTATATTAATATTCTAACTGCATTTTCGGGTTTCTCAAGGTTGAATGAAACCATACTTAATTCTTTACCATCATGTGCAGCCTGGAAGGAAAATGTATTATTTATTTTTTGGAACCAATGTCCCGTTAATCTTGTGGATTCATGCACATGCCCATGAAAAGTGATATAAGGCTGTCTTTCAAGAATAAAATTTTTGATGGCGATGCTTCCTATATATACATCGAGCGGCACATGGTCAAATGTCTTCCCGTCGAGTGCCGCCCTGTCTAAGTGAGTATCGTAAGGTGGGGAATGAAATAAAAATATTGATTTTAACAAGTCTTCATTTCCGGTGAGATTTTCTAAATCATTTTTGATGGTTGATAATTCAATATCTTTTTCAGGTACCTTTACTGTGCGAAATCCCTCTGTGGGTGGTATACAACCCGGGTCAGTGAATCTCGAAACATCGTATTTTTCCCAATCTTTCAATAAAAAAGGGGTAGGCGGTACATTAGAATACCCGAAAATTTTATACTCATCTAATGTTACTTTTTTATTATGTATATAATACCAGATGCCTCTTTTTTCAAGTTCAAAAATGTCATCTTCTTCAGCCCTGGCATCATCATTACCAAGAATAATAAATATTTGAGGATAACTATTTTTCAAAACATCCTGAACTTTTTGAAATTCTTTCAGTAAATATTCCGGAATAAAATTTTGATAAATTGAATCGGGATGTTTCCTTTTTAGAAGGTAAGATGGAGTTATATCACCACCAATAAAAACAGCAAAAGGCTTTTCTTTTATAATCGCATTGAACAACTTCTCGTATCTGTCAATATGTCCGTGTAAATCAGAAACAAAAATACAATTTCTCACAATCCACCTACTCAATTGAATGACTTTAACAATTTTGCCTTGTCGGTTACCGTATCAATTTGTACGGCATAGCTGGTTTTATTTGCTATGTCATCATCTGTTATAATATGTACATCGAGCATATAATCGGTTTTGACACCTGTTTTCTGAAAATTCATTTCAGATAGACATAGGCTCCAGCCTTCGAGCCAGGCATTTAATACTTTTAGCTGAGATTCATTACCTGAAAAATGTACAGTTAAATCAATATCACTTCCCGGTCCTGATATGGCATTTTTTACAGAACCGGTCAGATAAACAGCTTTCACTCCGAATCTAGTTGCATCAATATTTTCGGCAATTTTCTCAGCCATTTCGAGCCGCCATTTCCAATGCTTTCCTGAGCGATTATCAAGAATTACCTCTAATTCTTCCGGTGAATTCACATCTTTTGAAGGAGACTCAAAATAATTCACTATCTCCTCTATGTTATATTTAGAAAGGATTTTAAATAATTTCCCCTCTTTTTTTTCTATTGAATCAATTACATTTTTGACATTAGTCCACTCTCCAACTGATTCTTTAAGCTTCCTGTTAAAAAGATAATTTGCCAGCCTGGCTGAAATGGTATTAAGTAATTTTTGTTCTTCCGGCAAAAAGTCGGGAATTTCATCTTCAGTAACAGGTCCGGTATAATATACAAATATCTTTCCTGCATTATCTCCCTCTATAAGAATATCTGCTTTTTGAGATACCGGAGTTTCTATATAATTTTCAAGTTTAAAAACCTGACCATGATAAGACAACTTTGCTGAACAAATATCTGGATATTGCCAGCCCGGAGGAATTGCCTTCAACACATTAAGAAATACCTCGGATAAATCCGTATCGAAATTTTTTAATGCAGCATCAATTCTATAAATACAGGCAAGTTCTTTTGCCCTTTCATTCAGGTTATAGAGAAGATTTTCTTTAGTTTGGTTGTTCATGTTTTTATAGTTTAAATATTATTAATTTTTTATCCATAACAATTTTTCCTTTACCCCTTCATCTCTCTGATCTTTATCGAGCCGGATACCGAGAAATGCTTATCAGAAAAATAAGCCACGGATTATTCCTTTTTGTTTATTTTTAATTAATACTTTTATTGAAGAATTTCTGAATACAATTATAAATAGAAAATTAAAGAAATAAAAGTATATAATTATATTTAAGTTTTTATAATTAATTTTGAACTTGAAAATTTTACTTAAAATATAATTATAATTACAATTTGAAATGAGCAATATAAATACACAAAATATATTAATGATACTGCCGAAATCCAAACAGTTTGGATACGGGGGAACCAATAATTGGGGCGAATTTTCCGATGAAATAGGATACTTCCAAATCCGAGCCCGACAGCTAACCCCGCAGGCTAATGGAAGAGCATAGGATAGAACAAATGAGAATGTATCAAAAGAAGAAATATTCGATGTTTGTCATTCTGAGCGAAGCGAAGAATCAATTTATTTTAGATTTTAGATTCTAGATTTATGATTATAATTTTAAAATCTAAAATCGTCAATCTAAAATCGTACATAACCTTGGATACTTCATTTCACTTCGTTTCGTTCAGAATGACATTTTTGAGACATACCTGTTTTTTGATTCCTCAATGCCCTTCAATTTACAGGAGGGAAAATGAATAATTTAAAAAATGAAGATGATATCCCATTTACCAAAAAAATCTTCAGGACTCTTATCGGTAAACCGCGGGATATAAACGACCCGGGTATTTTTCATAAGTTAGCTCTAATTCCTTTCTTTGCTTGGATTGGTCTGGGCGCAGACGGTTTGTCCTCATCTTCATACGGTCCTGAAGAAGCATTCAGAGTTATAGGCAGTCACGTTTATCTTGCGGTATTTTTAGCATTAGCAACAGCCTTCACAGTATTTATTATTTCTTATGCTTATTCAAGAATTATCGAGCATTTCCCTCATGGCGGCGGTGGATATATCGTTGCTACTCACATGCTGGGGAAGCGTGCGGGAGTTATTTCAGGTTCAGCTCTTATTGTGGATTATATTTTAACGATTACCGTTTCCATCGCATCTTGTTCCGATGCTCTATTCAGTTATCTGCCTATTCACTACCAAAAATATAAAATTGTCTTTGCCACTGCACTCATTTTAATATTGATAGTTCTAAACATAAGGGGCGTTAAAGAATCAATAGCAGTTTTAGCTCCAATATTTTTAATATTTATATTTTCTCATGTTCTTATGCTCGGCTATGGAATTTTCAGCCATATTGGGGCAATCAACCCTATAATCACAGACGTACATGTTAATATGTCAAAAGACCTGCAGGGTATCGGTTTATTCGGGGTATTATTTATATTGGTAAGGGCTTATTCCATGGGAGGCGGTACTTACACAGGCATCGAAGCTGTCTCGAATGGTTTGCAGATAATGAGAGAACCGAGAGTCAATACAGGCAAGCGAACTATGATGTATATGGCGTCATCACTTGCAATCGCTGCAGGAGGACTTTTCCTTTGTTATTTGCTATTAAATGTGCATATAACCGAAGGGAAAACTTTAAACGCGGTACTTGCCGATTCATTATACAGCAATTGGAAATTTGGTGGTATAATCGCTTTCGTTACTATTCTCTCAGAAGGGGCATTATTATTGGTTGGTGCCCAGGCTGGATTTATTGATGCTCCCCGTGTTATGGCAAACATGGCTGTGGACTCCTGGCTTCCTCGGCGTTTTGCAGCTTTTTCCGAAAGGCTGACTATGAGAAACGGCATTATTATGATTGGATTCTCTTCTTTGATTCTGTTATGGTACACTCATGGCTCAATATCGGCATTAGTAGTTATGTATTCAATAAACGTATTTCTTACATTCTCATTATCTGAATTTGGGATGTCGAGATTTTATTTCAAGCGGAGAAAAAAAGATAAAGAATGGAAAAGACATATCAGTATTCATTTAATAGGCTTGGTTCTATGTCTCACTATTCTATGCATTACTACATTTGAAAAATTCACAGAAGGAGGCTGGCTTACTCTGCTTATTACTTCCGGATTGATTATTTTATGCTATTTAATAAGAAGGCATTATGATAAGGCTACTAATGATATTAAAAAACTTGAAGACGATTTGCCTGAAATAGTTCCATTTAAAGAACCAAATCCGGGCATAATAAATAAAACCGATATGACTGCAATCCAGCTTGTAAGCGGTTATAACGGATTCGGCATTCATACTTTCTTTTCGATTATCAAGTCATTTCCGAACCAATATAAGAATTTTATTTTTGTATCTGTTGCAGTAATAGACCAGGGGCTATTCAAAGGCGATGAGTCCCTGCAGGATTTGAAAGAATCAGTCAAATTTGCTTTGGAAAAATATGTTGAGCTTGCACGGAGCTATGGCTTTAATGCCGAATACAGGATGGACACCGGGACCGAAGTCGTGGAAACCGCAACAGACCTTATTGCCGAAATAACAAAAGAATATTATCATTCAATTGTTTTTTCAGGGAGATTAGCCTTCAGAGTTGAGAATTTTTACCATAGAATTTTGCATAATGAAACTTCTTATACTATTCAAAGGAGGCTGCAATGGAAAGGTATAACAAATGTAATTCTACCGATAAGAATGGGATTATAAGAATTTATTATTTTTTTTAAGAATTGCAATTATTCTAA
>JBEKWK010000049.1:0-13696 GCA_049513175.1 FCB group bacterium | reverse complement strand
CTCACACAGGCTCAACTTGACATCATTCAAACATGGATTTTACAAGGTGCAACCGATAATCCTTGCTCTTCCGCTAACTGCGATACTTTGAATATTGATTATGCAAATACAATTAAACCAATATTAACATTAAATTGTATCGGTTGCCATTCCGGAACCAATCCTTCAGGAAATGTTAATCTCACAAATGATTCGATAGTTGTCCAGAGTAGAAGCAGTATTGCGGCTGCCGTCGAGGGATTGAACGGAAGTAAACCGATGCCTCCGGGAATGATTTTAGACAGTTGTTACATTAAACAAATTAATATTTGGGGCAGAGTCATATCATCTCCCTGCGATACAAACAATGTTACTTATGCCGGTACAATAAAAGCAATATTAAATCAGAATTGTATTTCCTGCCATAACGGTCCATATTCACCGGCTGGGATGGATTTCACTAATGATTCAATAGTTCTCTCTGCAAAACAAAAAATATATGGAACTGTGGCACATCTGCCCGGTTATCACAATATGCCGCAAGGTGGAAATTTAGACCCTTGTAATATTGCCCAACTGCGCATTTGGAGCAATACCGTAACAAATATCAATGATATTCTTAATACAATGGAAAGAACGATTGAGGTATATCCAAATCCATCAAACGGTAATATGAAAATAGTCTATTTCCTGAATTTTTATTCGGATGTAAAATTAGAAATATATAATTTGTACGGTATTTTATTAACATCATATTATTACGGGATGCAGTCTCCCGGCAGGCATGAAGCATTAATAGGGGAAGCTCAATTTTCAAACTCGGGTTTATACTTTTGCAGAATTATGAGTGATGGGAAAATATATTCTGCAAAGATTATGATTTCAAAGTAATAAATTTATTATAAATACTGACAGATTATTATGAAATTTTATAGCTCTTTTTTAATAGTTTCAGAGATAATATTATGAATACGCTTCATTAATTCTTGTTCTTCTGCACGTGATGGTGAATCGGAAGCCTGGATGGGTTTATTGAGTATTACCGTTACCTTTTGGTGAGCACAGAGAATAAGAGCTTTTGAGGCTAACACTTTAGTCGAACCGATAATTGCAACAGGCACAATTTGCCTGCCTGAACGGGATGCCAGACTGAATGCACCTCTTTTGAAAGGACCCAGATTACCGTCTTTTGACCTGGTACCCTCAGGAAACATTATCACTGAAACATTACCTTTGATGGATTTTAAGGCTTCGTCAATGCTTGACATTGCATTGTGAGGATTAGTGCGGGTTATGCCTATATAAGGAGATTTTTTCAGCATCGAGCCAAAAACCGGTATTTTTTCAAGTTCCCGTTTATACATAATTCTTACATCCTGTTTTAAGGATGCAAGAATTATGGGAATATCATATAAGCTTGAATGGTTTGAAACATAAACATAAGTAGTATCAATGTTGATGTTATCTACCCCCAGAATATTGACGTTGACATCGGCGATTTTGAGTAATCCCTTTGCCCAACGACGGGCATGAGAAAAAAAAACCTCTTGATTTCCCCGGGCAATCATAACTAAAACTATTTTGACTGAATAGTACAGAGTATATACCATAGCTCTGCACGCCAGAATAATTCTTGCAAACGTCCGGGCAAATTTTAAAAGCAATATTTAACTCAAAGGTTTTTTATTACTTGCAAACCTGGTAGCATATGTCCAGAACCGAATTATCAGCTATCTTGTAAAATCTCTGCAAACCTGCAGGCCTACAAGAGACAACACTGTTCCTTTCCATTATTTTTAGTTGTTTGGAAACGTTTGCCTGTAACAGTCCTGTCTTTTCGATAATTTCGGTTACAGGCACGGAGAATTTTCAGCCTTGATGGTTCTGATAATATTTTGAATCTATCCGACATCTTCTTGATATCGGCATCGGTGAACCTGAAGTTCTTTTCCATTTGGCACCTTCCTTTTTATTTATTATAAAATAAATTAACAAATGATGTTAAAAAATATTTGATAGTTATATATATATTGACTATCATCTGGAATATAATATAATAAATTTTCTTATATTATGAAACAAAAATTTTCTGTTAAGCAATTAAATTTAGCTGCAACGAAATATAATATTAGCGTATTCAATACTTTATTCTTTATAATATATCTACTTACCGGGTTGAAATAAAAAATCTAAAATTATTTTTTTAATATAAATTCTATAAAAAAATCTAAAATTATTTTTTATATTTAAATTCAGGATATTTGTAATAAAGAAAAATGTAATTATGATTAATTGTATTTGGCATATTATTTGTAAAAACATTAATGGAGAAAACGATATATGAATATATATTGTGATAAAGATTTTCAAAAGGGAATTTTAAAATAAGAATAAATACTAAATTATTACTTGAAAGGTAAAAAAATATGAGATATTTATCAGGGCTGATTATTTTGGTTATATTGTATTTCCTGCCCTTCCACGATATATGCAATGCTCAGGAATACAAGTACCAGATGCGCACTGTAGGAAAGCATGACGGTGATGTTCTTGGAACATTCGTTAACAAAAGCGATTCAAAAGTAGCTACTTGTAGTCTGGATGAGACGATTAAGATATGGAGCCTGCCTGAGGGAAAGGAACTTAAAACCCTGAGAGGACATTTCGGACAGGTTAACAATCTTTCTTTTTCCGGTAATGACCAATGGCTTGCAAGTGCTTCCGGAGACATGACCGTCAGGGTATGGGATGTTGAAACAGGGGAGCAGCTCAATATTCTAACAGGTCATACGGATGCCGTAATAGGTTGTTATTTTAGCCAGGATGACAGCAGTACATTTATTGCCAGTACAAGTTTCGATAAAACGGTAAAACTCTGGGACACCAGATTGGGTGCTGAAGTCAAGACTCTACGAGGTCATACCGATGTAACTAATAATGTCGCTTACAGCTATGACGGCAAATATATTGCTTCCTGCAGCGATGATAAAACCATCAAAATTTGGTCAACAGATTTAACTACCAAAGAACCTCTTGTTACTATCACAGGACATGAATTTCCGGTATTAACTGTACTTTTTAGCTTTGACTATAAATTTTTGATATCCGCAGATGAAGGAGGAACTATCAAAATCTGGGAAGCTCCGAGTTGGAAATTAATAAGAACTATAAGAGCACACAATGAATTAATACAGGACTTATCTCTGACAGGTGATAACAAAATGATAGTGAGTGCAAGTTTGGACAGTACTGTTAAGTTGTGGGACGTGGAAACCGGTAAGAATTTAATGACTTTCAATGCCGGAGTTGAAATCTGGTCAGTGGATTTGGTTAGCGATGCCAGTACTATCATTATCGGATGTGCGGACGGAACAGTACGATTCCTGACTCTTCAATCAACTGATAAAAAGAAAAAAATAAAATAGAAAAGGAGATTGAAATGAAAAAAATTTTTATATCGAGCATGGTTGCGGTCTTTCTTGTGATTTTGTATTCTAACTGCTCTTATGGACAGGTAACAAAGCTGGTAATGTCATTGACAGGCAGTGTGTATAATGAAATTACCAAACAACCTATCAGCACAAGAATTGAAGCTTTTGATGCGAACGGAAAAAGAATTTATAGAGGGATTAGCAATGCCCAGCAAAACGGTTATTACAATATCACAGGTTTAAAGCCGGGTGACAAATATATAATCCGTTTCGGTGACCTGGATTATTTCAAGCAGGATTATGAAATCAACATTCCGCAATCCGATAAATACACCGAAATATCACGCGACTTTCTGATTAAACCTAAAGAGAAAGGTTTATATATTCCCATGAAGGTTCCTACTTTTGAATCAGGGAAATCCAAACTGAGAGCCGGTGCGGATTACTTTCTGAAAGACATTCTCGAAACAATGCAAAAAAATCCATCTGTCAAATTCAAAATTATTTGTTATCCGGATAATATGAACGACAGGGCGGAAAATAAAATCCTTACCGATGGGAGAGCAAATTCTTTGAAAGAATTTTTCATTAAAAATGGTTTGGATAGTGAAAGGATTACCACCGAAGGATTCGATGTTCTCGATGAAAAGAATCCGCCTCCAACACAAAAGAGGTCAAAAGGTAAAAGATATATCGGCTCGATATATTTCCAGGTTGAATCTTTCTGATTGAATTTAAATTTATAATTGATAAGTGCCATCCTAATTATACAGGGTAGCACTTTTTTTATAATGTATTCAATAATTTTATTGCATCTTCGAAATTTGGATCATAGTCAATTGCAAATTTAAGCATTCGCTTTGCATCTTCCTTAGCATCAGCTTGCAGATAGCACCTTGCGGCTCCGTAGCAGGCTGCAGGATTATAATTGTTCATTTTAAGAGCTTCAGTATAAAGCCGCAGGGCATTTTCGACATCATTAAGCTCAAATAGTCCCTCTGCCGTATCGCAAAGTAAAGTATCTAAAGATATGTCAAGAGTGGTTTCATATTTCCATGATGACCAATTATCAAGTATGACTGACAACAATTCAAGCGATTCAGTCCATTCTCCATGGATGGCATGAATCTTAGCCCGTATATATTTATTATCAGGACAATCTTTATTCATTGATTCAGCCTTCTCATAATGTGCGATTGCAAAAGGTATATCTTTAAAATGCAAATGTAAAAGTGTCAGTTTATGCAATGCATGCAAGTAATATTTTTCGGGTAAATTATTAAAACCTAAAGCTTCATTATACAATTCCATGGCTTGTTTGAATCGTCTTGCATCGAACTCGGCATCTGCTTTTCCAAGTACGGTACAACCATCTTCTTGTGTAACCAATATGTCCTGAGCTTTTTTTGCCATGTCAGTATTACTCATCGCATCTAACCTGGCTAAAATTTTCATTGTGGCACGCTTCCAGGTCCATTGGGTTCTTGCACGGTAAGAGCCTTTCAAGCCCTTATTGAAAATCAAAGAAGGATTAAAATATATATCTTTCATTATGGAAATCAATTCTTCGACTTCCGGCTCGAGAACAAAAGCTTCGCCGGTGAAATTAAAGTTGCCAAGCCTTGTTCCAATGGAACGTTTTTTTGATGATACAAGCCAGCCCACTTCTTCATCAACAAAATCATCTGTTGCACCGCCTTTTGTAACTACAACGGGTAAGCCGCAAGCCATTGCTTCGAGTGTCGGCAGAGAGAATCCCTCGCCGCGATATGGACATATAAAAACATGACAGGAACGGTAAAGATTTGCAATTTGTTCTTCTGTCATATATTCATCGTAATAATGAATTTCGGGTGTACCCGCTTGTTGCTTTATTTTTCCAATTTGTTCTTTTGCTGTCTGTCCACGATAAAATGAATCTCCTCCCATATCTTTTATAAACAGAGCTACATTGTCTTTATCCGTAAATGATTTGAGATAAGCATGAAGCAGTATATCAATCCCTTTACGGAAAATAGTACCACCAACATATATGAAAATCAATTTCTTTTTTGTCGGTATGAAATATTTATCTCCAAAAGGTGTGAATAATTCAGGGTCAACGCCATTAGGTATAATCTGAACTTTATCAAAATCCACTCCAGAGTTTACAAAACTTTGTCTCGAGAAATTTGATGGTGTCCAGACTTCATCTGCCTGCTTAAAAATATCAGCAAAATCTTCCCTGAGTACGGAATATTCCCAGGGCTGCATTATTATCCATTTGGCACCCGGAGGTGGTGCAGGTTGTGGGGGCCATTGATGGCGTATCCATACATAAGGCAGTTTGACTATACTTTCTTCAGGCTGCTTTTTGTAACGTACATCATTCTCGTAGAGTTTCTCATATTTTGGGTTTCCTATGGGAGAGAATTTATCTTTCTCATAAGGTACTATTGTAACTTCTGCCACACCCGTATCAATAAGGTTTGAGCAATGCTCCCGGTTGATTAATGCAAGTGAATGCCAGACAAACTGGGAACCTTCCCAGACAATATTCAATTGAGCTTTTGTTTTTATTCTATCTGAAATTTGTTCATCTTTTGAAATATCAGGTTCAGGGAAAGCTGACTCTCCAAAATCGAAATTAAAACCTGATGTAAACTCATTAGTATTTGAATTTTCGCCATTCTCCATTGGTTTCTCCTTTTCCTGAGAGAAAGTATTATTAGTAATTTTATTAATTTCTGCAGTTAGTGTATTATTATTAATATTAGGTTTTTTTGCCCTGACTGTCATATTTAAATTGATGAACCCTTTATCCTGAGGGGTATCAATTTCTTCAAAAAAATTAACTTCCAATCCTACATTTGTTAGATGAATTTTTATAGAAGCTTCATCAAAACCATTACAATGGTAGTCCCCGGGATTTGTCTGACCACCGAAAATCATGTATGATGCCACATCTGCATTCCATATACCGGATGAATAAGCCTTTGCCTGCAATTTTAAGGAGGGGCATCTGATTACAATTTCACCACCCGGCTTTAAAACCCGCGCCCACTCTTTCAAGACAGCATCAACCTGCCGGTGAGAAAAATGTTCAAGTACATCGCTTGCAAGAATAAAATCCGCACAGTTATCAGGCAAAACAAGATTGCGAATATCCATTCCGACTACTCTCGTGTCATCGCTGAATAAATCTATATTAATAAAGCCTTCTTTAACATCTTGCCCGCATCCTAAGTTCAGCAATAATGGAGACGGAAGAGTAGGCGGCATTTTAGTTGTAGCCTTTTTATTTGCAAAACCTCCGTATACATCTTTATCCAGGGTAATTCTATTCATTGTTTCTACGGTTTCTTCAGGAGATTTTTCATCAGTTTGTAATGAAATTTGTCCTATCATATTTTCCGGTTTTGAAGATTCTTTATAAAACAATGATAACTCTACCGCATTAGTTTTTTCATGTCCGATTAATTTTTTATATATTGTCTGAATATGCTCATAGTAAGTCCTGAAGCCGAAATTCCTGTCAATATTTTTTCTTAATCTTAAAATCTCATTTGGATTATTAATGAGTTCATTTAAAATTAAAGACAGCTCTTCAATTGAATCGTATTTGTATAATCTTCCGTTGAATTTGTCAATAACAAAATCCGGGATTCCTCCTATTTTAGCACCGACGACGGGAAGTCCCATAGCGAATGCCTCGAGTACAACAAGCGGGGCGCAGTCCTCCCAGACACTCGGTACAACCATAAAGTCCAATTCGGAAGCTATAGAAGGTAAATCCTCTATATTATAATTACCTCTCCAGTTCACAATATTCTTCTTATCGAACTTAAGCATCTGAAACCGGTAATCTTCATTCACAAAACCGTAAATGTGAACTTCTGCTTTTTGGCTATCCAAAGTTTGAGCCGCAAGAACAAGATTATGTGCTCCCTTGTGAGGCATTACTCCGCCTATATACCCAATTCTTATAGGAGAATTCAAAGTATCTTTTGGTTGGACTATTTTTTCACGAAGTTCATCAACAATTTTATTTGCCTGGTGAACAATAGCGATTTTCTCCGGATTACCCCCGAATTCCTTTAAAAGTTGTGCCTGCCTGCTCGAAACAGCGATTGTATAATCAACAAGAAAGTTTAATATGTTTTGTGCCGCAAATATTCTTCTTTTGTAAGCATTGTCTTTCTCCTTGCTCAAGCCAGCTAATTCAGAGTTTACAAAGAAATCTGTCCCCGACCAAAGCGTAAGGTCAGGATGAAACATATATAATTTCGGGTCAATCAGATGATAGTTGTGTGGAGTATAAACCGATGGTATGTCCCTGTGCTTCACTTCTTCCGCAATTGCAAAAGACAACCCGAGGAAATTATGGAAATGCACCAGGTCGGGTTTCTCGCGTTCCAGCACTAATGAAAACAATTCTGTAACTTCTGAATCTCTTATTTCACGTTCCGGTGCTTCGGCATCTAGAAAAATTGTAGGCCTGTTGTACAAGCCGTAAAGCCTGACTCCGTTATCAATTGTCTCTTCTAAATAATAAGCCGATTTTTGTGTAGGATGAAAACCTCCGGCAAAGAAGACGGCAACATCCCAGCCAGCCTCTACAAGCCTTTGAGCCAATGCTTTTGGAAATGTTGTGCCTCCTCCGGATTCATTCCAACCGAACATAGTGAATAAAATTTTATTTTTATTTCGATTTGTGTTTAGTTTTTGAGATTGAGTTTCCTGGCTTTCAAATTTGAATATGCTTAAATCCTCTTCAACGAATTTATTTTCAAGGAGAACTTCATTTATATAGCTATCCGGAAGATTACCTTTTTTTGCTTCAGGCATTTTATTTGGCAGTCTTTCAACGAGAGCAGATAAATCTGAATAATCAATTACAAGGTCAGCAAGTGCTTCGATTGTAAATTCATCCATGCTGTCAGCCAGCACATAATCCTGTATATGTGTATTATCTGTAAAAATCTGACTCAATTCTTCAGAACCGGATATCGTCAAATTTAAATGAGGAAATTGATTTCTTAAAGAAATTATTTTATTTAAAATATCATTGCTCTCTGCAGATTCATTTATTTTGATTAGTAAATTAGAAAGCTTGTCGAAGTTTTTATTTTGGAATATTTTCGTTTCATGGTTGACTATATTATCAATTTTTTCCAGGTCATTTTCCAGGGTTTGGATAGTAGGAATTTCAATTGGTACAATCCTATTGCCGTCAATCCTGAAGCCATCTTGTGCAAAATAATCGTCTGCATCTTTCTTAATTAATTTCCCCCATTTATGATGGAACCTGTCCCTGTTGTTAAATTCACGCGGACAGTCAATTTCCATTAAATCATCACCCTGAGATTCACGAATTTTCTTTGTCATGGATTCATAATGGTATAACACAATATCAGGATTAAAAATAGTTTTGAATCCTTTGTTATTTACTTCCATACATAAATCCGAATCTTCCCACCCGAAAATATATTCCTCGTCGAAACCATCAATTTCATCAAATAGTTCTTTCCTGATGGCTAAACATGCACCTGTTACAAATTGAACCTGCCTGCGGTAGCTAACGAAAGGCAGAGCTGGATTTGCAGTAAGATATGCGTGGTACGGCTCTTCAGGTCTGCCCGGGCGGCTGCCCCATACCATTCCCACATGCTGAACTGAGCCGTTTTCATAGAGTAATTTTGCACCCTGTATTCCGGTGTCGGGATGTTCTTCGAATTCCTTACCAATTGCTTCCAGCCAGCCGGGGAAGGGATTCGTATCGTTATTCAGAAAAATTAAATATTTACCAGTAGCTTGTGCTGCACCCTGATTATTTACTTTTGCATAATTCAGGTTTTCAATATTTGTAATTACTTTTACCTTATCGCCAAGACTAACAAGATACTCTGCTGTTCCGTCAGTGGATGCATTGTCAATTATTATAATTTCATAATTATTATCTCCTGCTGTTTGCCAAATACCTTCTAAACAAGTTTTAGTGAAATTCAGATTGTTATGAACAGGAATAATAATGGAATACTCAACCGGATTTATTTCATCTTTTAATGTAGTTTCAGAAAAAAGATTTGGGATTTTATCTATGGATTCCGTATTTCTCAAAATATGAGCTTCTCTATCTTCAATTTGTACAACATGAGAAATGGTCTCGCTTTGCGCTTCATCAAATTCTACTTTGCCCATCCATTTTATATTAAGTTTTTGCCAGTTTAACATATCCTTTTCATGTCTTTTATCAGTTACAGACTCAAAATGATATAATATACTTTTTGCTGAATAACGAATTTTAAAGCCGTTCGCAGTCGCATTGAAGCAGTAATCAATATCTTCCAAACCGTTTTTATAGTCTTCATCTAAAAGTCCGATTTTGTTAATCAATTCACGGTTTATTAACATACATGCACCGGTTATTGCTGAACATTCGCGTGATTCCTGTGCTTCAGGAAAATCTTTCAGATTAGCAAGACGATGTGCATGATAAGGTGCAATTGTTTTTCCATCCTCTGTACCGATATTTACCCATACATGTTGTATAAGGTTGCTGTCAGGATAAAGCAGGCAAGCTCCAACGATTCCTACATGAACATTATTCTCTACCTCGGCAATCATGTTCTCAAGCCATCCTGTAGTTGGAATAGTATCATTATTCAAAAGTATAGGGTATTTACCTTTGCTTTCTTTAATCCCTTGGTTGCAGGCGATTGCGAAGCCTAAATTTCTGTTATTATTTATTACTTTGAAATTTTTATGTTTAATGAGAAATATCTCAAGAATTTCAGATGTGCTTTCTTCAGAGCCGTTATTGACGACTATCACTTCTGTATTATCTGTAATAGTCTTAAATAGAGCCTCAAGACATTTTTCCGTGTAATGTTTTTGATTGAAAACAGGGATTATAACGGTAGCATTATAGTCATAAGAACTATTATTTTGCATTGTTCCTGAAGGTTCATTCATTCAAGCTTGAAATATTATTTGTCTGAATATAAAAATCATTTATTTACTAATTCAACTTCAAAAATATAGGGCCAGTATTTGCCTGTTAAATAATATAAGTCTTTTTCTTTATTATATGCAATGCCATTCAGCACTTCCACTTTAGGATTATCTTTGACGTAATCTCTCAAAGCAGACAAATCAAGCCACCCCGAAACATCGCCGGTTTCCGGGTCAATTCTCGCAATCATATCTGTCATCCAGATATTAGCAAAAATCTCGCCATTTATATACTCTAACTCATTAATATTTTTGACCGGCAGACCACCATCGGTAACATTCAGCATCTTAATTTCCTCAAAGTTAGAAGGATTTATGAATCTAAGCACATTAGTACCATCGCTCATAATAAGGTGGTCTTTGTCATTTGTGAGACCCCAGCCCTCACCAAAATAGTTGAAAGAAGTCTTCTGTTTGAAAGTTTCGAGGTCGAAAACAAAGCAGACATTTGACACCCAAGTGAGCATATATATATTTTTGCCGAATATTGTTATCCCTTCCGAAAAATATTGGTCGGGAATTTTTTCTATTTTCAATACTTTGCCTGTTTTGATATCTAATTTTCTTAAAGTTGAATGTTCCTTCAAGCCGGTACTTTCATATAAAAACCCGTTATGATAGATTAACCCCTGTGTAAAAGCGTCGGGGTCATGATTTATTGTTCTGATTACTTTCAAAGAATAGCCTTTTTTTATAGGTTTTAAAGTATCTTTTTGCACGAAGATCTGAGCAGACCCTGTATTCGAGTCTTGTATATTATTCTTCTCTGTTTTGATTGATTGTTCGCCTTTGTTATTACTGCACGAGAACAGAATAAATATTACATATAATAATAAATAAAAATATAGCTTATTACGCATAATGATATAATTTATGTTAATAAAAAGATTGTTAAATGCAAAAATTCAAATTAAGAAAAGCAGGCGATTATAAAAAAATAATAGTAACAAGTAACACGAAATTCATTTCGTGCATTTATAAAATAAATAACCGCAGGTTTCAACCTGCGGAGAAGAGGTGCTAAATAGATGAATAAACGAATAAACTTCCTAGACCTTTCCCCATTTTAAAATATAGGGCTATTGAAAATTATTCCCGAAATAAATTTCGGGTTACAATTATTACTACCAACTATCATAATCAACATTACATAAAACGGATTCGAGGTCATTGAAAATAATTTTCTTTGGCTCCATAGGCATAGGCGGTAAATCAAATTCCGCTTGAGTTCCTGTCATTACAATTCGTAAATCTGTATATTTGTCATTTCCGAAATCTATCTTTAATGGAATAATCATTTTAAATTCGGGCGGCACATCTTCCTGCTTTATTCTGACCCTGATAATATATTTCCCATTCTCCACTGAACGAGTGGTTTTATATGCAAAGTGATAAGATGGAATTTTAATATCATCAACCCACTGGTCAAAAAACCACTGCATATCCACACCGGCTTTTTTACTTACAAGGGCAATCAAATCTTTTGTACAAGCTTTCTTATCTTTGTATGAATTGTAAAAATCTTTCATTATCCCGAAAAATAAGTCTTCATTCATAGTTTTCAAATCAAGAAACAAGTTTCTTAACATATGTAAAACCCATGCCCCCTTTTTTCGGACTATTAAAGAATAATCTCCTGATGTATATGTTGTCAAATGGCGGTTACCTATAGAAATAGGTCCCGGATCTATACCCTTACCAAAAAAAGATTTTCTTACATTGATAATATCATCCTTATATCTTTTTAATGTATTCCAAAATTCATCTTTATCTTTTGATGCGGCTTGTACAAACATTAATCCGGAATATTCAGCAAATGCTTCGCTCAGCCACTCATCATGATATGTTTTATAATCCATACTAATTCCCCACCATTGAAAAGCTAATTCGTAAGCATAATAATTCCATTTTGTTAAATAAACCATTCCCGGACATATATTACCATAAGTTTCAGCAATATTTAATTTTTGTAAAGGTATTTTACCAAATTTATTATTATAAAATTTCAGTCATGGTACTATATCTTCTTTAATGTGATCTTTCATATAAGGATTTATATAAAGTAATTCAATTGGCATACAATCTTTCTCTTCAATATTTGCCTTATTATAAAGATCAAAAGTAAAAGATTCATTGTATATTTTGCAATTTGTAATCCAATGCGAGGTTTTTATATCAAATGATTCACTGCTTGAAGTTAATTCTCCGGCACTTAATAAGTTATATTTTTTGGGGAAATAATAAGTAACATCAAAATAGCTCTTATTTCTATATGTATGTTTAGGATACCAGCCATTTAAATAATCATTATCGTTGCCATGGTAAAAGAAAGTAATGTATGACGTATCATGTACTTTTATTCCATCTTGAATTTTTAACCATAAAAGTGTAGATTTTTTTGTTCTATAAAAAGATAGATGAGAACCATTTTTTGCTACTATAGAATCAATTATTAATTTATCAGAGATATTAAACTTAACCCATTTAATATTTTCTTTTAAAATTTTGTAATCAAGTTGAGCTATACATTTAAGTTCATGGTCGTTATTTAAATTATATGTGATAGTATATTTTTCTATATCTATTTTATTAAATTCTTTTATTGAGTCATTGGTTGGATTATGATTAAGTGTTGGAAAACAGCAGACATATTCTAAGAATTTACCCATACCTACAACAAAATCGGTTCTTAAAAAATTTACTTCTTCTACATCATTTGGGTCAATATAAAAAAATACTTCTTTGCCTTCAGTAAGAGTAATATATGAATAAAACATATCATTAAATTCTTTATCTAAAAAAATATCGGAGATATAATTTTCAATTATCGTTTTCTCTTTATTAGTAACAAAATAAATGGAATTTTTAATTATATCTTTTACTTTATCAGGTGTTTCTTCATCTGTCTTTTTAAAATCCTTTAACATGTTGTGCAAACTGCTATCGCCGAATAATAAAAAAGCCGACTTAATTTCTCTATGAATTTCGGTAGTATCGAAATACCTATGTAATTGTCCCCTTTCGACTTTATTGGTAGGAACAAAATCAAAATTACCTTTACCTACAAAAATTGCCGCACATGTCCTTCCATCAATTGGTTTGCATAAATAAAATTTTCCTGATTCTAATGTTAATTTGCCTACATCCTTTTTAATGATACAATTGTTTATTTCATAGACTTGACCTGCCTCCACACTCAGACTTTTAAAATCATTTAGAAAATCTTCGTATTTTTCATAAGCTTTTAACGAAAATGTTAACATTAAAAAAATTATTGATAGCTTAATTAAAGG
>JBEKWK010000048.1:0-11895 GCA_049513175.1 FCB group bacterium | reverse complement strand
TTTTAATAATTGATTTATTGGAATAAAACTCATCCTCTGTGAAATCTGATTTCTTATAAACGAACGAAATTACGGACTTAATAAAAATTTCATCAGAACTTACAAAAGTTGGTCTTTTCATTTCACTGCCACCAAAATCAATGCTTTGATTGACCTTGTATCCATCCTTCACTAATGATAAAGCGAAAGCCATACGAGCCAAAATAAATTTATCTAATTTTGATTCGTTTTTAAGAGCACTTAATATATCATCAGACTCCTTTGATGTATATAATCTATCTGCCATGATTTATTCTCCAATTAATTCCAGAAATATCCTTTTTCGACAACTGTTATTTTCCTTAAATCATCAAATACTAATCGAGTACAACCACTTAAATGTTGTTCTAGTTGTTTGAAGTAATCTTTATCAATTTCTGTATCTGTTGATAATATTATTACTTGATCTGCTGCTGTTGGGAAATAATATTTTATGATATTATCTCTATGTGTACTATCTAATCTTGACAAAGGTGTATCTATAATTATTGGAAGATTTAATTGAGATGTCTTGGCAAGTCCCCATAATAGTGATACTGCAAATATTTCTTTTTCACCGGCTGACAAACCAGATTTCTTTATTTCATGACCATCTTTATCCATAATACGGATTTCATAGGATTTATTATCAATATTCATTTCTTTAATTAAACCACTTTTGGTAGAAAGCTTTCTATACATTTCAAAAGTTTTTTCTTCAAGTAGTTTTATTTTATTTTCCCTAAGAATAATTATATACTGGTCGAGCATTTCTGCAATAGCATCGCATTTGTTTATGAAATTAATCTTTTTAATAGATGATTGGTGTTTTTCATAGAGTTTGTTTAATTCAATTTCGATATCATTTAATCTCTTCTCTAAATGTAAAACATCTTCTTCAATATTTCTTAGTTGCTCTGTTTTTCTACCTATTTGCATACTACAACTTTCCATCATAGATTGTAAATCATTGAAAAGATCTTTCTCACTTGATGAAGATACACTTAAACTCAAATCAAATTCTAATTTCTTCAACTCATTGTTTATTTCTATTTTCTCATCAATTAAATCATTCAATATATATAAATCAGAATTTTCGATTTCTTCTATTCTAAGTTGCACTTTTACTGCATCTTTATCGGAAAGATTTAAAATCCTTTCTTTTGGTTGATCCATTTTTGTTATTTCCATGACATTTGTCAATCTCTTTTTATATTCAAATTTCTGAAAATCTGTTAATGGTAGGTCTGTTATTGGGGTAGGATTATCATGTGTATAAATTATCTTATCAATTAACTCCGTGGCGTTTTCTTTAATAACAGAATTCTTTGAAAGCTCTTTTTCATTATTAATTTGCTCTTTTAATGTAGGAAAAATATTACAAGCTAAAGCAAAAGTTAGATATTTTTCAGATATATTTTTAATTTCACTTTCAATATGCCCTAATCTAGTTGACAGCTGAATACGTTTCTTTTCCTTTTGTTTTATACTTTCAGCAGTTTCAGGTTCGGTACTAAATATTGCTGTAAATTTTTGTTTGGAATTATCATATTCCTCTTTGAATTTATCTAACTCTTCATTAATATCTTTTTCTTCTTCTTGCTTCTTTTCTAAATTCTTTTTTTCTTTTTTGTATTCACTTTCCTTATATTCAATGTCCTCATTCGTAATCTCGACAACATTTCTTCTATCAATTTTTTTTATTTCTAAAATATCTTCTTTTAGTTTAGAAATATATTGAATTCCAAGTGCTGCTTCCAACGAAGATTTTAATCTCATTTCAGAATGGTCATCAGCCGCTATTTCCTGGATTTTTTCACCATCAAAAAAGAAGAATTGAGTTATACCTCTTGGGAAAGTAATATTAACGAAATCCTGAAAAATCTGTTTATTTTCAACTGAGACTCTTTTACCATCCTTGATTACAATTAATTTCTCTTCCAAATCCCTAGACTTTGGATTCACATTTGTACCAGCTGACCAGGATCGTTTTACTAATATTTCAGATCCTTCGTCTGTTTCGAGTAATAATTCAAATGCAACATAGGTATTCCCATTAGATTTTTCAGAATTATTAATTCCTTTAAATATCATCTCTTGCTTGACACCATATAAACAATAATTGATAGCTTCCATTATAGTTGTTTTGCCTGCTCCGTTCATACCTCCTATAAGAAAAATTGATTTTCCATCCTCATTTTCCGGGAACTCAATTATAGTTGTTAAAGCAAAGGTTTTATAGTTTTCAATTGTTATTTTTTTTATTTTCATAAACTATCTTTCCCTTGTCTGGATTAGTAAAACATTTGGGTCATAACCAAAATTAATCAATACATTTTGAGCATTTCTGTAACATGAATTGGCACTTAAATTTGTTTCTGCATAAATATTTGTTCCATCAATTTGTTCAGGGTATCTTAGTAACTTTGAATTTCTAGTAAATATAAATCTCTTTCTTTTTCCCTGAATTTCAAGTATTCTCTCGAATGATTCTTTGTGTCTTTTATACATCAGCTCGCAAATCGAAATAAACATCTCTTTCCAAGTTTTGACTAAATATTGTTTACCCTCAAAAGTAAAACTATTAATAGTTTTGTATATATAATCTATATTGTTTGCACCATTATATCTATTCCCCATCTGACTTGATTGTTTATAGTTATTTGTATTTGAAGAAGGGAGTATTTCATTCAGCTTTTCAATTATAGAACTTTTAAGTTCAGAATATACATTTATAGTATCGTTTTTATTAATTAGTTCCAATTTGATTTGAATTAGTTGATTGGGTACTTTTACTCCCAATTTCTCCATTTTTTTTATACTATCGTCTATAGCTTTTATCTGTACTGAATAATCCTCTGCTTGATGAGATCTAAGTTCATTGTCCAATTCTGTCATTACTTTATTTATTGAAGATATTGCGTCATAAGCCATTGATTTTAATTCTTCCAGCATAACTTACACCTTTTGATTTATATCAGATTTAATAATTTCTCTTAGTTCATCATAAATTCCCTGGCGTCGCTCTTTGAATTCATATTCCTTGATTGTATCAATCAATTTAATTACATTTTCAAAACCGATTTGGCTTTCTTGACAGAGTTTCTCAAGTATTTTTTTATCATCATCATTTAATATCATTTTTGTTTTCTCCTTCATATTTTAATACATTTATTCTTTTATTTCAACATTCTAGGAAGGGTTATTAGCATTAATCCATATGATTCTCTACATGTTTGTTTTATATTTTCATAGTAAGATATAATTTATATTCTTGCGGTGAAATCGTTTATTAAACGAAATATTACCAAAATTACAAATTATTATTTAGAAATAAAAGTCGTTTTGTTTTGTAAGTGAAATAAATAATAATATATGTGTAATCAATTCTAAAATCCCACTAATCTTTTTCTTGTTGAAGCGTAACCGATTAGCATACCGACACCGTCGCCGGTAACGTTCCATTTGATGTTGCTTCCTGACAGTCCGAAAGATGAATTTGGAGAATCGCCGCTTAATCTTGAACTGAAATAATTATAAAACTGCGGGTCGTAAGTTTCTACAAAAATACTTGTCTGGTATTGTGCTGTATCATAAGTTACAAAATTAGTATCGGCATAGTTTCTTTGGTAAACTACGAGGCGCGTGCCGCCGAAAGAATTAGTATCCTGCATCCTGTATGCACGGGATGTATAGGTTTTAATGTAAGGACTAATTCCCGTCGAATCAATCCAATAAAATCCGCCTACAACAACTACATTATCGGTGATTACAACTCTTGCTGAAAGTCCTTCTATCCACGTGTTTGAACGTCTTCTTTGCCTTGGAGTTGTTTTGGCTAACGAATCATAATTGAGCGGGAATGGTACAGTAGTAGTCGCCTGGGCAGTTAATCCGTTCCATTTTACTGTAAGGGTATAAGTCTGTCCGGATTGAGCAGTAAGGCTGTCAGTATCAAATAATGCATTACCTACAAAATGCAATGGGTATTTTATATTATTATTCATTATATAAGCCTCTGCATTAGAAATTTCCGCCTGTGTGATAGTGAATGTATCGAGTGTGGGCATTGTTTTGGAAAGCATGATTCCTTTTACAGGCTGTCCTGCTTCCAATACTCCCCTTATTACAATTTCCTCCGTATAAGGCAAATCAATAGTTCCATTAACGTTCTGCGAGCAGGATGATATAATCATTATCAATAACGGAACAACAACTGTTAAAATCGCATAACTTATTTTATTTATTTTTTTCATATTATTTTCCTTAATTAAAATTTGCATCCTAAAGCTAATGATGGGATGAACGGGAAAAGTGTAATTTGTTTAAATTGTTTGCTGATTACATTACCCTGTGCGTCATATTGAGTATCAATATATACGGCAAATGCATTCAGATGATTATAAGCATTATAAATATTAATGGATAATTCCCAGGGCAGTTGGAACCATTGGAATTTATACATAAAATTTAAATCGAGCTTATGGTAAGGAGCCATCCTGAAACCATTCCTTTCGGTATAAATAAACTTTTCCCTATCGCGGGCGCTGTAAGGAGTCTGGTCGCCAATTTGAGAGCCCCAGCCTACAGGTGCAAAGTCATAGCTTCCCGTCGGTACGGTAAAAGTCTGACCGCTGTAATAAACCCATGTAGCACCGATTTCCCAATTTTCACTCAAATCAAAAGTCGTAACGATACTGATATCATGCCTGATGTCATACCTTGGGTAAAATGGAACACCATTGTTTAATTCGGCGAAATATCGTTTTGTCCATGATAATGTATATCCAATCCATCCTGTAAATTTTCCGATTCTTTTATTTATAAAAATTTCGCCGCCATAGGAATCTCCCCAGCCACTGGTGAATTGCGACTCAAGTGGTGTACCGAAAGTAAAACTTGCCGTATCTTTATATTCATAAAGATTGGTCATTTTCTTATAATAAATTTCAAATGATGACAAGTATTCATTATTTTCACCAAATTTTGTTTCGATACCAAGAGTACCCTGTACAGCCCGGCTTGGCTTTACATTTGCTGTTGACGGGAACCAAAGGTCTGTCGGAAGGCTTATGTCGTTACGGGTAATCAGGTGTAAGAATTGGTCGGATTCCGACGCTGAGGCTTTTATACTTGTAACATCGGATAAGGCATAAGCCAAAGACAATCGAGGCTCAAAATCCAGGTACTTCCCTTGCTGGAAATACACTAATCTTCCACCGACATTCGCAGATAAATCCGATGTAATAAGCCACTCGTCCTGTGCATAGATTGCGGCATCAACTGTCTTGATAGTAGAATTTGGCGTCAAACCTAACTTTACTCCCGGCACAAAATCACTTGATGCATCGGCGGAAAAAGTATGATTTGTCGCTTCTGCACCGAATTTAAGAGAATGGTCTTTGACCGGGAAATATTGACCTTCCGCTCTTACAACATAATCTTTAATTTGCGACAAAGCACTAAAATTGCTTGCCGTGTTTGCAGTGTCATATAATTGAGATTCAAATAAATAATTAGTATAAATTAAAGAAAAATTTGTGAAAAAAGTCGGTGATACGATGTGCATCCAACGCAGATTGGCAGTGGAATTTCCCCAGTCCACGGTAAAATTCGTTCTGAGGTCTGTGCCGCCGGAATTTAAAACATCTCTTCCGAAATAGCCACTCAGGAAGACTCTGTCATGTTCGGAAAAATCATAATTTACCTTTCCGTTTAAATCATAAAAATAATATTTTGGCGGTTGATTTGCTTTTGGAATGAATGCTTCTATTAAATCAAGGTACATCCTACGACCTGAAATCATAAAAGACGAATTTTCAGTAATAGGTCCTTCCACAGTTAAATGTGAGCTGATAAAACTAATTCCGGCACTCCCCTGTATTTTTTCTTTTGAGCCTTCCTTCATTGTCATATCAAGAACACTGGAGAGTCTTCCGCCATATTCTGCAGGGAAATCACCCTTAATTAATTTAATATCGCGTAGAGCATCACCGTCAAATGCACTGAGAAATCCGCCCAAATGGCTTGGATTATATACTACCACGCCATCGAGTAAAATCAGGTTCTGGTCGGGAGAGCCGCCTCTGACATATAATCCGCTGGAAATTTCACTTGCCTGTTTGACACCCGGAAGGAGTTGTAATGCCCTGAAAACATCAATTTCTCCTCCAATGGCAGGCATTTTGGAAATTAATTCCGGAGAAACGGAAATCATACTAATAGACTTTGTGGGACTTTCTTCTTTATCAGCCTGTACAACTACTTCTTTGGTAGTAATATTTTTTTCTGTTAGTTTAATATTTACTTCCAAATCCTCATTGGATTTCACGGTAATCTTTTTTATAAATGGACTGTACCCCAAAGCTCTGACTGTAAGATAAAACACTCCATTTTTTACTTTAGGAATTGAATAAAAGCCATATTTATTTGTTATGGCTCCATATTCAGGTTTTTTGTTTGTAACGGAGCTGTCTTTAAATAATGCTACTGTTGCTCCTATCACAACCTCTGAAGATTTTTTCTCTTTTAATACACCGAAAACCGTTGAGTTAGTAGTTTGGCAAAGTAATGACTGATTTATAATTACAATAAGCAATAATGCCGGAAATACAATTATTTTATTCACAATCCTCCTAAAATTAAAGTTTATGTCCCCTAAATTTTAACGTATAAGAATATAAATTATTTGGAATTTATATTCACACTACTGAATTATATTAGAGGTATCAAACTTTAATTATTAGATTTCCTTAAAATAATGAATAATAATATTATATTTATGTGATGATTAATGGCTAAACGCTATTGCTTTCTAAAAATTTTTTTAATGATGTGCAAATTAGGCTCTTCCATCCGTGGATGAATTCTTCTCTTGATAGTTCCGGGTTGATGTCAGGATGAAATGATTTCAAATTTTCGTGGGTTAATATCAGCTTTGTTTTGTTATCTTCGGAAGACAGCCAGAAAGTAACAAGAGTATTTCCGGGATAGCCCCCAAATTTCCATTCATAGCTTATTTTTTCTAAAGGAACAACCTCTGTTACTTTCCAGATATGCAGGTAATCCTTTTCTCCTTCATGGACTGTAAACTCGGTCTGGAAGCCGACTTCGGGTTCGAATAATTCTATTTCTTTCATATACCATTGCTTCATTTTTTCTAATTCGGTAATCGCCGTCCACACTTTCTCCGGCGTTACATTAAAAGCCTGCTCGATTACGACAGGTTCATTGTTCATATTTTTCCTTTAATTGTTTTAAACTTTCAACTTTACACTTTTAAATTTATACTGTTTTATCCTTTTTCTAAAAACTTACTTAATTTATCGAGGCTTTGCTTCCAGCCTTCTTCCATGCCCGAAAGAGGTCCTTCAGCCTCCGGTGTTGCATCTATAACTGATGCAGTAACTGTAAGCTTTGTTTTTCCTTCATTATTTGCTAATGTAACGGTAGTGATTGATTCAGCAAAATAATCCCCATTCTCATTGAAAGCTTTTGCTGTGAAGCTTAATTTTTCAGGTTCATCTATTTCATTGATAACGCCTTCCATGGGATAGATAGTGCCGTCAGGTCCTTTCATATGAATACGGATTGTTCCTCCGGGTTCTGCATCCAGCTCGCAAATAGGAGTTGTAAAGAGATGGGGACCCCACCATTTTGATATAAGTTTTGGATTAGTCCATGCTTCAAATACAGCTTGAACTGGTTTTGTAAATTCCTTGCTGAAAGTTTTTTCCAGTACTATATTTTGGGTTGCAGAGTTATCTTCAAACATTTAATTCTCCTTATTTATTAATAAATTGATAATGAAGTGCTACATTACCTGACTTAAAAGTCTCGGTTTTTATTAATTTTAAATTTATTCTGTTCCTGATACCCGCGAAGATAGGCTTACCTTCGCCCAATACAATAGGGTTTATCATAATGCGAATTTCATCTATTAAGCCGTCCGGAATCAAAGCTAATGCCAAATCGGAACTTCCGAAAATAGCCATGTCTTTGCCTTGTGCCTGCTTGAGCCGCGCTACTTCTTCAGCGATATTACCTTTGACCAGTCTTGAATTTTGCCAATCAACCTTATCTAATGTTTTTGAGAAAACAACTTTGGACAAGTTATTCATCTTATTTGCAATGATTGGGTCATCGTTTAATGCCAACTCTGTGGGCCAATAGTTAGCCATGATTTGATAAGTCAAGCGACCAAATAGAAGGGTGTCCACCGTATCGAGAAATGCCCTGGCTATTTCGTTAAATTCCTCATCTACGTTGTGCCAGTCAATTTCCCTGTTAGGACCTTCAAAGTAACCGTCGAGAGATATCATATTCTGAAAAATTACTTTTCTCATTTATTATTCCTTTATGTTTTGCATAATTACAAATAGAAAATATATTGGGTTTAATTTATTAGGGTGGTTCTATTAACTGTCATTCCCGCGAAAGCGGGAATCCATAAACCCGCATGAATACTGGATTCCAGCTTTCGCTGGAATGACAAATACCAGGTTTTAAGAACTACCCATTAGTCTTAAAAATTCTTAGAGAATTAAAATTAACGCCAATAATTTATTACGAATTAAAATTCAAAATATTAAATAATTTCGTTATAATTTTTTAAGCATTTCAGCCTGTTTTTTTCGCGAATAATAAATTTTGAGCTCTTTTTTCCTTGCTCTGCCTACCTTATATCTATATTGAATGAAATACATACAAGGAACAACCACAAGAGTTAAAAATGTGGCAAAAGTCAGACCGAAAATTATAGCCCAAGCCAATGGTCCCCAAAATGCGGCACTATCCCCGCCAATAAACATCTGCGGCTTGAATTCGGAAAATAATGTTGCAAAATTAATGTTAAAACCGAATGCCAGAGGGACTACTCCTAAGGTAGTTGCACTTGCAGTTAATATCACCGGATTGAATCTTATTGAACCCCCTTGGATAATTATATCCCGTATTTTACCCTTCCTTTGGCGGAGAATTTCTATAAAATCAATTAGAATAATTCCATTCTTGACTACAATTCCCGCAAGAGCAACAATTCCTATCCCTGTCATCACAACAGAAATTGTAAACCTGAAAATAAGAAATCCGAGAAACACTCCGATAGTGCTAAGCAATACCTGCGTAATTATTATAAACGGTTTAATTGTCGAATTGAATTGAGTTACCAAAATTAAAAGGATTAATGCAATTGAAACAAAAAACGATGTCATTAAAAAATTTCCTGCTTCCTGTTGGTCTTCCTGCTGTCCTGTTAATTTTATATTATATCCGTTTGGCAAATGGAGAGATGCCGCAACCTTTGCAATCTGTCCATTGATTTGAGTTGCATTATAGCCGGTTAAAACATTTGAACTAAGAATTATCGTACGTTTCTGGTTTTTCCTATTAATACCGGCAAATGAATATATATAACTCACGTCAGCAACAGCAGATATCGGGATTTGCCTGAAAGTTCCTGTTGCCATATCGCGGTAAGAAATAGGCATATTAAGAAGCGTGTTTAAATCATTACGATATTTCGGGTCGAGCCTTATTTGGATTGAATATTCATCCTTTTCATCACGGAATTTCGATGCTTCCTTGCCAAATACTGCTGTTCTGAGAGCCAAGCCGATTTGCCCGCTCGATAGACCTTCGCTGTTTGCTCTTGACCTATTGACAGTCAATAAAATTTCCGGCTTATTCTGTTGTATATCCGAGTTCAGTTTTTCAATTCCGTCTATACCTGCATCATTAATTCCCTGCCTGATTTTACCTTCGATATTGATTAGTTCATCGAGATTATCCCCGCTGATTTCTATGTTTATTGCTTTGCCTGTCGGAGGACCATTATTTTCCTTTTCAACTAAAATTTCTGTTCCCGGCATGTTCTTTATTGTCTTCCGAATCTCGTCCAAATATTTTTGAGTTGATATACCACCTCGCTTTGCAAATTCCTCAAATGCAACGGTAATTTTACCCTTATATGGAATAACTGACCTGTCGGGATTATTAGGGTCACCCGCTCCAATGCCCACATTTGCAATAACAGATTTTACTATTGGGTTGTTCCTGCCGATAATGCCGTAAACTTTTTCTTCGACTATTTTAGTAACCGAATCAGTAACTGTTGCATCTGTTCCAATTGGAAGTTTCACATAGACATATACAAAATTAGGGTCTGCTTCCGGGAAAAAGTTAACTTTTGGAGGGAACATCCCGAATAAAATCATTGTAAATATAAACATGCCAACCATACCGGCAAATATATAATAAGGGTGTCTTCCCTTTAAAGCGAATCTTAAAGTTGATTTATAAAGTGCTATAATAAAAGGGAAAAGTTTTTCCTGGAAGCCCTTGATTAAAATAGGGCTGACGAGGTATTCATTTAAATACCCAAGAATAACGAATAGAAATAGCAGGTTCCCCATTGCAGGTGCTTTAACTAAATGGAATAATAATCCTAACACAGTAAGAATGGCTGCAATCTTATGAACTCTGTACGGGCTGCGGTATAATGTTTTGTCAACGTGCATATATTCTGAAGCAAGCATCGGATTGATAATAAATGCTACGAATAATGATGCGAGCAGGGTTATAATCATGATGACGGGAAGAAAATACATGAATTTTCCGACTATTCCGGGGAAAAATAATAAAGGGATAAAGGGAGCCAAAGTCGTCAAAGTTCCTGTTAATACCGGTACAAATACCTCTCCGGCAGATGTTTTTGCAGCATCTTTTATTTTAAGATGCTCTTTTGTGTATAACCTGTGGGTATTTTCAATAACGACAATTGCATCGTCCACAACAATTCCCAATGCAAGCAGAAATGTAAATGTAACCACGACATTAAATGAAAAACCGAGCATCGGCATTAATAAAAATGCAAGAAACGATGACAGAGGCACCGACATAGCTACAAAAATAGAATCGCGGACTCCCAGAAAAAACATAAGCACCAGCACAACAAGAACAAAGCCGATTATTACACTATTAACCAAATCATCGAGATTCGTTTTTGTTGATACAGACCTGTCTCCGGTAACAATGATTTTGGCACCTTTAGGCATTTTTGTTTTTTCATACTCCTGAACGAGCTTGTTAATTTTTTCGGATGCTTCTATAAGGTTTTCACCGCTTCTTTTAATGACGCTAAGCGTAATTACGGGTTTTCCGTTCAACCTTGCAAAATTCTGCTGCTCTTTGAAATCATCACGCACATCGGCAACATCCCTTATATATACAGGATTTCCTTTTGCAGCCTTAACAACTATATTTTTAATATCATCTGTATTTTTAAATTCAGATTTTAATCTTAAATCTCTCCTGACACCGCCAAGAACAATCTCACCACCGGAAAAATTAACATTTTCAGAGCCGATAGCCCTTTCAATGTCGCCGAAAGCTAAACCCGCAGATGTCATTTTGAACAAATCCACATTTACCTGGAATTCTCTTTCGGGAGCTCCGATTATATCAACTCTTGTAATTTCCCTGAATGCTTCGATTTTCTCCTGTAAATCATCGGCATAAGTTTTTAACCTGTAGGGTTCCATATCACCGGCGATATTTACAAACATTATAGGAAATTCGGAAAATTCTATTTCCTGTATCATCGGTTCTTTCTGGAGGTCATTGGGCAAATCTGATTTGCTTTTATCTACTGCGTCAGTTACTCTTTGCTTGGCAATTGCCGGGGTTACATTAGTAGTAAATTCGACAATAATAACCGAAACATCCGGGAGGGATTGGCTCGTTACCCTTTTTATTCCTGTTACCGATTTCAATTGCTTTTCAATTTGGCGGGTGATAAGTGTTTCAATATCTGCCGGGGTTGTGCCGGGATAAATGGTTTGTACAACTATAGTAGGAATAACAATATCAGGGAATTGT
>JBEKWK010000047.1:0-11945 GCA_049513175.1 FCB group bacterium | reverse complement strand
GCTATTATGGTTCTTGTGGTATTTGTAATAATGCTTTTAAATCTCAAAAAAGAGGAATCGCTGAATGAACCATTTAATTATAAAAAAATAATTGCAGTTTCTTTGGCATCCGTATTCGTTGTTCAAATTTTAACAATGTTTCTCTTTGGCTCTGCTGCCCGGAACGGGAATTTACAGAATACAATCAGGCAAGGTACCATAGAGTCAATAGCAGGACAATTGTTCACGAATTATTTATTCCCCTTTGAGGCAATTTCATTGTTATTGCTTGCGGCAATTGTTGGTTCGGTTATTTTAGCAAAACGTAATATTGATTAATTAAAAAGAAGAAAAAATATGTTATCATCTGTACCAATGGAATATTATTTAATACTTTCGGCTGTATTGTTTACAATAGGCATAGTCGGAGTTATAACCAGGCGAAATGCGATAATAATATTTATGTCAATCGAAATTATGCTTAATTCAGTAAACCTGACATTAGTTTCATTCTCCGCATACCGGGGAAACATAGCCGGACAATTGTTTGTATTATTCGTAATGGCTGTAGCCGCGGCAGAAGCGGCTGTCGGTCTTGCCATTGTTTTATGTTTATATAGAAACAAACAGACGGTTTATGTTGATGAAGTTAATATAATGAAATGGTGAAGTGATTTTAGATTTTTGAATGTAGATTTTAGATTTAACCTAAATTATTCAATAGTAACAAAAAAAAAATAGTCATACTGAACGAAGCGAAGTATCCATTCTCTCTTCTAAGGGAATTTCCCCTCCTACAAAACTTAATTAATATAGTAGAACAGACGTCCTCGTCTATTCAAGACATTATAGGAGAAAATATTTCATAAAAAAAGCGGATTTAATTCCGCTTTTTTGTTGTCAATTTATTGTCCATTTTCAAGGTCAGGAAGATTCTGAGTGCTTCTGACCATATCAGTAACAGAAATTCTCCTGCCGCCGATAAAGTGTTCTTTATAATATGTGCTTTCAAGTGAAGAAACAGTAACTCCATATCTCGAACTTGCATGAGCAAAAAGGTCATCACCAAGGTAAATTCCTACATGAGATGCAAATTTGCGTGAATAAGTATGGAAGAAAATCAAATCTCCAAATTGCAGGTCATTTCTGTTCGGAATTCTCATTCCGACATTATATTGTTCACGTGCGGTCCTGGGTAAATTAACATCAACCGCTTCACGGAATATACTTTGGGTAAATGCAGAACAATCAATAGCAAGCCTGGAACGGCTACCGAACCTATAAGGAGTTCCCACCCAATCCATTATTACCTGCATAATATCTTTTTTGCTCAATCCACCCTGAGTAGATTGTACTTCCTTACCATCATCCATATATGAAAGCCACATAATCCTGAAGGATTCCATATCTACGGCAACATCGTCATCAGCCTCAAGTTCGGAAATATTCTCACCCTCTTCCTCATCAATATTTGATTCATTATGTGTATTTGTCTGTACACCCGTTGAATCGTCAGGATTTGGCTGCAAGCCTGCCAATGCACTTAGTTCATCAGAGTTTGCTTTGATAAATTCTATGGTCTGTGCCCTTGTAGCTGTGGGGTTATATGTTCTTCTTTTATGCCTGTTTTTACGGGATTTTTTATGTTTACCGGAAAGATGAGAGTAATGCTTAGCTCTTGTAGAAGCTAAGGATACGTTTGTAATAGAAAATATAAATAAAGGTATAATGATAAAAAGAAGCATCTTTTTTATAAAGTAGTGTTTCTTATTTGTCATTCTTTCTCCGTTTATTATAATCAATTTAATTAATACACCCGTTATCTAATTTTAAGGGTTTAGTTGATGTGATATGAAATAAAATTAATTTTAAAACTTAGTGTGTTAAAATTTTCACAATCAACTTGATTCAAGAAACAAAATTTTTCCTTTAAAGAAAAGTATTTTTTAAAATATGAACCTATTTTAATTATAATTTAATATTTGTCCATCTTATAAAAATAGTTGTTATTTTTTCTATAAAGGCTTTAGATTTCAGATTTGGTCAATATTAAATTGAATTCCCATTTATATATAAAATTTATTTATGAAAAAATGATTAATTATTCATTTTAAAATATTCCCATATTACAATATAAAAGTGTGTAAAAATCTGAACATAATTTTTCGGAAAGCAAGATTTATCCTTAATAACAGAAGTTTTCAAAGTCTGAATAAAATTATTTCCTGAAGAAAAAGTGTTAATGATTACATTTTAAAAACCGCACTTCATTATCTATAAAGTAATTGGGCATTTTTTTGTAATTTGCGTTTTCGTTTTTATTTACATCAATAATATTATTAACTTAATGAGACTTGCTGTTATTCAATTTACACCGGTTTTTGGTGCTAAAGAATATAATTTAGAAAAAATTTCAAAATACATTAATGAAATAGAAGCAGATATTTTAGTATTTCCTGAATTAGCTATTTCAGGATATTTCTTCCAATCCAGGGAAGAAGTAAAAGAAGCGGCTGAAAATTTTAACGGGAAAACCATCGGCAATTTGCATGAACTCTCAATTAAGTTTAACAAGACAATTGTAATAGGATTTCCAGAATCTTATGAAAATAAACTTTATAATTCTGTGGCAATTTTATTCCCAAATACAGCCTTAAATAAATGTTACCGGAAAACCCATTTGTTTTATAAAGAACGGTTTTGTTTTGATAAAGGCGATACAGGTTTTTTTGTCATTGAAGATAAGGACAATGATATTAATATCGGAACTATGATATGCTATGACTGGCGTTTCCCTGAATCAGCGAGAATCTTGACATTAATGGGAGCAGACTTAATAGTTTGTCCCTCTAATCTCGTTACAGATGTCTGGCAGTCGGTAATGCATACCAGGGCTTTGGAAAATATGGTTTACCTTGCCGTAGCTAACCGTACCGGAAAAGAATTGCGAAATAATGAAGAATTGTACTTTAACGGGGATTCTGTAGTATATGATTATAAAGGTAATATACTTGCTAAGGCAGGAAAAGATGAAGAAAAAGTCCTTATATCTGACATTGAGCCTGAAAAAACCAGGAATAAATCAATAGATAAGTATAACAATATTATTAATGACAGAAGACCGGAAATGTATTCTTTAATAAATAAATTCTGAATAAGATAATAAAATGTTTTCAAGCATTAAGAAAATTCATTTTGTAGGTATCGGTGGAATTGGTATGAGCGGTATTGCCGAAATCCTCATAAACCAAGGGTTCGAGGTAAGCGGTTCAGATTTGACTCAATCCCAGAACACTGATTATCTTGTCTCACTTGGAGCTAAAATTTATTTGGGGCATGATGCGGAAAACTTAAAAGATGCTGAAGTGGTTGTCTATTCGAGTGCTGTAAAACCTGATAATAACCCTGAAACCCTTGAAGCGGTTAAAAAAAATATCCCTATACTCCGAAGAGCAGAAATGCTTGCAGAGGTAACCCGGCTGAATTATTGTCTTGCCATCTCAGGCACTCACGGGAAGACAACAACTACTTCTATGTGCGGTTTGATATTAATAAAAGCAGGCTTTGACCCAACGGTAATAGTCGGGGGAAAATTAAAAGGACTTGGTGGCACAAATGCCCGCTTGGGTAAAGGAGAATGGACTGTCGTAGAAGCCGATGAATTCGACAGGTCATTCCTGCAATTGCAGCCTTCAATTGCTATAATAAACAACATCGAAGAAGAGCATTTGGATATATACAAAGATTTTAATGATTTAAAATGTACTTTTACCGAATTTGCCAATAAAGTACCATTCTATGGTTTCGTTGCTCTCGGACTCGATGACGAAGGAGTAAAAGATATCTTCTCAAATATCAAAAAGAAAGTCGTTACATTTGGTTTATCTAAGCTTTGCGATATCAGAGCCGAAGATATTACATTTTCAGAAAGGTCATCTGATTGTACTATTATTGAAAGAGGAAATATACTTGGTAATTTAACAATCAATATTCCCGGTTATCATAATATTAAAAATGCATTGGGAGCCATTTGTGTTTGTAGAGAACTGGGTGTGGAATTTGAAATAATTAAACAAGCAATAAGTGAATTTACAGGTGTTTACAGACGATTTGAAATTAAGGGAGAAAAAAAGGGTGTATTAATTATAGATGATTATGCCCATCATCCTTCCGAAATAAGGGCTGCATTGGAGGCGGCACGGATTGGCTGGCAGAGAAGAATAATTGCCGTATTTCAGCCGCATACATTTACAAGAACACAATATTTTTACAAAGAGTTCGGGCGGTCTTTCGATGATGCGGATGTTTTAATCGTTACTGATATATATGCCGCAAGAGAGAAACCGATTGAAGGTTTAACCGGTGAAGTTATCGCTGAAGCGGCAATTCATTATGGTCACAAAAACGTAATATTTATTCCTGACTCTGACTCCATTTTAGGTGAACTAAAAAAAATAATGGTTGAAGGAGATATTGTAATAACCATAGGTGCGGGTGATGTCTGGAAAATATCAGACCAACTTATTAAGGATTATTAATGAAAAATTTTAATGAATTTACAATAAAATTTCAATAAATTTGTTAAATGCAATAGTTTTTTAAATAAATTCTACGATGAACAAACAATATATCTATATAAATAATTAAATATGTAAACTAATCAAAGGACTATGCAATGCAAAAACAATTCAAAATCCTATTTTTTGCATTTTCTATTATCTTTTTATTCGGGTTTGTATCATCGCAAAATATATTAGCCCAAAAAAAGAAGAATGTAACAGAAACAAAAAGTAAAGATGTAAGAAATGAAACTATCGCCACCATTGGAAAAGATAAAATAACATTTGGCGAGGTTGAAAAAGCATTCAAAAAGAATATCAATCGTAAAGAGGTCAAACTTTATGAAATCTCGAAAGACAGTATTGACGATTTTTTTAATCTTTATTTAAATTACCGTTTAAAAGTTAAAGACGCTTTAAGCAGAGGTTTTGATAAAGATTCTTCAGTTCTTGCCGACATTGCACAAAACAGGAAAGTACTTGCGGAATCTTTTTTCTATGAGAAAAAACTAATCAATCCGATGGTAGATAAATGGATTAAACTTAGAGAGAGAGAATTGCAAATCGCCATAATTATGGTTTCATTCCCGCCTAATGCAAATGCAGACACTCTTCAAAGCTTTCACAAAGCTTTAAGATTCATATCAGCAATAAAATCAGGAGCTAATTTTGAAAAGATGGCTTTAGATTCATCAGATGACAAAGAAACATCAAAACATGGGGGTTTGATTTCAACTTTTATTACCGCAGGTAATGTTCAAAGACCGATAGAAGATATAATATATTCTTTGAAACCCGGTGAAATTTATTCCAATCCTATAAGAACCAGGTATGGTTATTTGATTATTAAACTATTAAAGAATGAACCGAGACTACAGGTTCTATTCAGGCATATCCTCTTAGTACCCGATAAAAATAAGGATTCCATTGCTTATAAAAAAGCAGACAGTCTTTTATCGCTTTTAAAACATGGTGCCGATTTCGGTGAATTGGCAAAAGCAAATTCAGAGGATAAGCCCGGCGCATCTAAAGGTGGAGATTTAGGCGGTTATTATTCAAGAACCAGCGGATTTGAAGGTACGGAAAGACATTTAGTACCCGAATTAGAGTCGGCAGCTTTTACATTGAAGGATGGGGAAATCTCAAATATAATCAAGTCAGAATATGGATTCCATATCATTAAGCGTGATTCTACAAGGGATTTCGACCAGGAAAAAGAAAAAACTGATTTGAAAATACTTTATAAAAAATTAAACTTTGAAAATGATAAAAAGGTGTTTCTCGATTCTCTTAGAAATGTCTATGGTTTCCTATTGAACAAAAACATATACAATAAATTTTTATCTGATTTGGATTCAAGCAAAACAAATCTCGATAGCCAGTGGACAAAAAGGGTACCTGAATCATTAATGGAACAAGTAATTTTTTCATTCAACAAAGACCAGGTTACTATAAACAAATTTATTGATTATATGAATCACCGCCCTGACCTGAGAGGCTTACCAACGAACGATAATGGTTTAAACAGAGCTATTGATAAAATAGTTACACCTATGGTTTTTGATGAAGCATCGAAAGACCTCGAAAAAGAATTTCCCGATTTTGCAGCTTTGATTAATGAATTTAAAGACGGAATTTTACTTTATAAAGTAGAAGCCCTCGAAGTCTGGGACAGATTAAAATTCGATTCAGTGCAGGCTCGTAGCTATTGGGAACCGAACAGAACAAAATATAAAACAGAACCTTTTTATGACATTAGTGAGATTTATGTATTGTCCGATTCAGCCGCAAAAACAATTTATGCCGATTTGAAAAGCGGAAAAGATTTCGACGAATTAGCTAAGAATAATACCCAAAGAAAAGATTACAGAGAAAAAAAAGGACACTGGGGTAAAGTATCATCAAAAGATAACGGCTTAGCAAAAATAGCACTTGGGAAGAAAGCTACCGAAGGCACTATTCTTGAACCGGTTCCATACGAAAAAGGATTTTCAATAATTAAAATAAATAAATATGAACCTGTGAGGGAAAAGACATTTGAGGAGGCAATTCCCGATTTTGCACCCGAATTCCAGGATAAAATTCAGAAACAATTATCGGATTATTGGATTGAATCAATTAAAACAAAGTACAAAGAATCCGTAAATTGGAAAGAAATTGATAAGATAATTGCACAGTTAAAAGCCGGCAAATAAATGTATTCCGATTTTAATTAACTATGTATATCAGTGAAAATAATTATATATTTGATTATAAAAAATCATAGATGAAGAATAAAAATAAAATGAATTCTAACCCGACAAGAAAATTTTGCTTAGCTTTAAAAATGCTGCTTCTTGTTTTTGCAATATTAATTTATTCATCTCATTCATTACCGGCACAGGTAAGAGAAGGTGAAAACCTTGTTAAAATAATAGCAGTTGTCGGGGATGAATTCATCACCAATTCCGATTTGGATGGTCAATTATTGGCTATGGCACAGGGTAATCCAAAAATCAATCCTAATGACACTGCTCTCAGAAGAAAAGTATTAGATGCTTTAATAAATCAAAAATTGATTGTAATAAAGGCTAAGGAAGATTCTGTTACGGTTACTGAAGATGAAATTGACCAGAGATGGGATTACCAGTTGCAACAGTATATTCAATATTACGGTTCTGAAAAACGAATCGAAGATATTTACGGGATGTCAATTTCTCAAATGAAAATGGAGGCAAGAGACATAATTAAAAATACGATTCTTGCAGAGAAAGTACAGCAGACCAAGTTCATGAATGTTAAAACAACTCCTAAAGAGGTCGAGGATTTTTATACAAATTATAAAGATTCTTTAGAGAAAATACCTACACAGATTGAAATTTATCACATTGTTAAATACGTAACTGCATCAAACCAGGATAAAGAGAAAACCTTAAAGGAGGCAAAATTAATCAGGGACTCGATTGCCGCCGGAGGTAATTTTTCAGATTTCGCAAAGCGATACAGCCAGGACCCCGGCTCAGCATCAGCAGGAGGGGATTTGGGCTGGTTTTCCAAAGGTAAATTAATTAAGGAATTCGAAAATGCCGCATTTGAACTTGAACCCGGGCAGATATCCCAGCCAGTAGAAACACCGTTCGGGTATCACATTATTCAATTAATACAGAAGAAAAAAGATTCTTTGCTTACAAGGCATATTTTGTTTAAAATAGGTGAAACAAGCCAGGATAATGACAAAGCAAAAAAATTCCTCTCCGATTTAAAGGATAGTGTAAGCATGGGGAAAAATTTTGAGGAATTAGCTAAAAAATATTCCGAAGAAAAAGAAACCCAGGGGTTCGGGGGATTCATCGCTAAAGTTCCGGTTACAAAATTACCCGAGAACTGGAAAGATGCTTTGGATAAACTCCCTGTAGGTGGGGTGAGCGAGCCTATGATTTATACTAATGATAAAAATAAATCCGCATTTGATATTTTATACAAAAAAGCATTTTATCCCGAACATGCACCTACTCTCGCCACAGACAAAAAAGAAATTGAAGATATGGCTCTCAATTATAAGAAAATGAAATTATTCCAGGAATGGGTTGATGAATTAAGAAGTAAAATGTATTGGGAGATTAAGGAATAATTCTGGATTCTGGATTCTGAGTTATGAATTCTGAATTTATATATAAAGACAAACAATACTTATTTCATGAGGTTTTCAATATCCTCTGCTTTGCGGGGCAAATCTTTGGATAATAATTTATGTCCAATGTCAGTAATCAAAACATCATCTTCTACCCTGACACCTATATTCCACCATTTAGAATCTGTGTCACTACCCGCAGGAATATAAATTCCCGGCTCAATAGTTATTACATTTCCCGAATTTAAAACATCTCCATATCCGTAATCATGTACTTCAAGACCGATTTGATGTGATGTACCGTGAGGAAAATAATTTATAACTTCACTTTCATTTTTAATAATGCCCAATTCAAGCAGTCTTTGAGTTATAATTCTTTTTGCTGTAACATGAGGCTGAATGGTAGCATTACCCGGATAACATTCTGCAAAAGCTGAATCCTGTGCCTCGATTACAATGTTATAAATAATTTTTTGTTCCCTGCTGAATTTACCTGAAATAGGAAATGTGCGGGATATATCGGCTGTGTAACCATGATACTCGGCACCACAATCCATAAGAACCAGTTCACCCGGATTAATAGTGTCGCGATTGGTAATTGAATGTAAAATGCAGGCATCAGGTCCCGCACCTATGATTGAAGCATAGCCCGGGTTTTCGGCACCAAGACGCTTAAAAACATATTCCATAGTGGCTTCAAGCTCATATTCGGTATTACCCGGCTTTGCAGATTTTATTGTTTCGATATGCCCCTTAACAGTAATATCAATAGCTTTCTGCAAAAGCCTGATTTCATCTATGTCTTTAATCGAACGTAATTTTTTTAGAACGGGAATTCCACTCTCGATATTTAATTCAGTATATTTTTCTTTAAGTTGTTTTATTGTTTCAAAATGTTCTTCAAATGTAAGTTTATCATTGAAAATAGCCGGATTAGCCCTGGGAAACTCAGCAATAAAAAGTGTATCCCGGTTTCTAAAAATTTTTTCCAAAGTTGGATTCAATTCTGAAATATTTAAAACATTTTCTATCTTTAAAATATGATCGGCATCGTTTATACCCATTTCCACACCATTCCAAAGAATGTTTTTTGCTAATTGTGGTTCAATAAACAATATCTCTTTTACAATTTTACCATCAATAGTAAAACCTTCGGGAATTAATAATAATACTGCTTTTTGAGCAGGCATACCTGTCAGATAATAAAGATTTGAGTTTTGAATCTGATGAGTAAGAGAAGAACTTGAAGCAACATAAAAATCGGAAGAAAAAATTATTGCCGCAGAATGATTTGTCAGTGATTGCAGAACCGAATCCCGCCTCGCTTTATATCTTTCTGCAGGCACACCATCAGTGTACGGATACTTGTATTTATAATTTTCATAAGGAGATTGACTTAATAATGGAATATAAAACAAGATGCAAAGAAACAATTTAATTAAGGATTTCATATTCATATTTTTAATATTATTTTAGGATTCGGCATAAGCCACAGTTGCCACATCAACATTGCAGGCTCCCATTTCAAGAAGCAATTTAGCACAGCAATTTAATGTCGAGCCGGTTGTTAAAACATCATCAATTAACAAAATATTTTGTCCATTGATGTATAAATTTTTATGGTATGGCTCAAAAACATTCTCAACATTTTTTCTTCTTTGTGCTGACGATAATTGTGTTTGAGTCTGAGTATATTTTACTCTCTTAATCACTTTATTAGCTACTTTACTTTCAATAACCGAAGAAATACCTCTTGCAATAAATTCTGATTGATTGTAGCCTCTTTCCCTCATTCTTGCAGTATGAATTGGGACAGGGACAACTATATCATACTTCCCTTTGCCATATATTATGAGCCTCCTACCTAATTCTCTGCCCAACTCAATACCTATTTTCGAAAATCCATAATACTTGAGAGAATAAATCAATTCCATAAAATCAGATTTTGAAGATACTGACATTAATGAGACAGCCTCACTGATTGCAAGTTCATCCTGTGAATAATAAGAAACCAGTCTGTTTAAAATATAATCCGGTTCGGGTGCCAAGGGAATTGAATCAAAACATTTGTCGCAAAAAAATTCAAATCTTCTTTCACTTACTCCGAGATACTCATTGCATACAATACAATGCCGGGGAGCAACAAATTCAGAAAATGAAGTAAGCAGTAATTTTAGAGGAATTTTCAATTGTATTAATTTATTAAAATATCTTTTACTTTACAATCAGATTCTCAATTGTAAATTTCTTATTAGGAAAAAAATAAAGGTAAAAGGACAATGCAAGTAATCCGGTATTTTCAAGCAATTTTCTAAGACTTACATTTTCAGTTGTAAATTTAGCATGACAACCGCAATTTATATTCAATCCTTTAATTAGTGCAATCCCGACGGCACAAATGAAAATAATATATAAACCTAAGCTTACAGCAGAACTTGACTTCAGGAGAATTCCGGATAAAAGAAAAATTCCACAGATTAATTCTATCCAGGGTAAAGTAATTGCCATCAAATTTATTAAGAAATCAGGCAGTATTCCATAATTGGTTATATCCATTGCAAAAGAAGCAGGGTCGGAAATTTTACTGACTGCAGCGATAACAAATATTAAACCCAGTAATATCCTGACTGCTAAATTCAAAACAGGATTATTAATTATTTTTTTAAGCATTTTTTAATATAATTATATTCAATAATGATAGCTATAAAATTACTTATATATTAATTTTCAGTATTTATAAAATTACACAATTTCTCAAGAATATTTCATAATTTTATATATGGACTGTGTTTTAAAGACGGTTCAATAATAATTTAGTTGTGAAAATTTTAATCGTTCAGATAAATATATTATGCCTTTTATACGCTCAATTTCAGGAATACGTGCTACAATAGAAGATAGTTTTTCTGAAGAAATAATAAAAAATTATGTCTTAGGTTTTATTTCATATCTTCCTCCCGGACCAATAACACTTGGTAGAGACGGAAGACCATCAGGAACATACATTGAAAAAATTATAACCGACACAATTACTTCTTATGGTCGTGATGTTTATAATCTGGGAATTGTTCCTACTCCAACTATACAGCTCTTTGTCGAAAAAACTGATTCTGCAGGAGGCATTGCTATTACAGCTTCACACAATCCTGCTCAATGGAACGGGATGAAATTTATAAACAATAATGGAGTTTTCTTAGATAAAGAAGAAAATAATAAATTCTGGGAGATTGTTGATAATGGTTCCTTTACACTACCAGGGATTTCAAATAAAAAAAATAAAATTCAATATGAAAACGGAATAGATAAACATATAAACTCAATATTGGAATTGCCAATCTTTACTGATACTGATTCAAAAGAGAAATTAATAATAAGAAATTTCAAAGTCATAGTGGATGCAGTAAATGCTTCAGGTTCTATAGCTGTACCAAAGCTTTTAGAAAAATTGGGTTGCGATATAATTCCTTTATATTGTGATGGAACAGGAATTTTTCCTCATACGCCGGAGCCGCTTCCTGAAAATTTAACCGAGCTTGCCAAAGCAGTAAAAAACCATAATGCAGATATAGGCATAGCCGTTGACCCGGATGCTGATAGACTAGTATTAATTGATGAAAAGGGAATTCCTGTTTTTGAGGAATATACTATTGTACTTGCAGTTGAAGCAGTGCTTGGTTCGAGAAAACTATTCAAGACTAATGATAGTTCCGTAGTTATTAATTATTCGACAACCAGGGCAGTAGAAGACATTGCGTTGAAATATAATGCTAAATGCTACCGTTCAGCAGTGGGCGAAA